>DATHOL010000001.1:0-4108 GCA_035484895.1 Bacteroidia bacterium
GACCTTGTGCTTACCGTGAAAGAGGCCATGCGCAGCTTTTTTATGGACCAAAAAGTGGAAGAGCAAAATGAAATGCTCAAAAAATATAACGAAGAGCTGGAACAAATGGTGGATGAACGTACAAGCCAATTAGCTGCTGAAAAGGAGAAAAGTGAACAATTATTATTAAGTATTTTTCCGGAAGAAACTGCCGAAGAATTAAAAAATAAAGGCTTTTCATCTCCACGCCTGTACGACAGTGTTTCTGTTCTGTTTACCGACTTTAAAGGCTTCAGCAGGATAGCTATGTCGGTAACTCCGGAGAAACTGGTTAAAGAACTGGATGAATGTTTCACGGCCTTCGACGATATTATAGAAAAACATAATTTGGAACGGATTAAAACCATTGGTGATTCCTATATGTGTGCAGGCGGAATACCCTCCCCGAATTCAACAAATGCAGTTGATGCGGTTACCGTTGCTAAAGAAATGTATGCCTGGCTTGATAACTGGAATAAAAGCAGCGGCAACGATCATGCCTGGGAAATGCGCATAGGCATTCACACAGGCAAGTTGGTTGCAGGTGTAATCGGCAAGAAAAAATTTGCCTACGATTTATGGGGCGATGCTGTTAATGTTGCCAGCCGCCTTGTATCAAACGGAGAAGAAGGTAAAATAAATATTTCGGCAGATACCTACGAACTGGTGAAAGAAAAATACCCTTGCATTTATCGCGGAGAAATTAACACCAAAAACAGGGGCAATATTGCCATGTATTTTGTAGAATAAATCGGGGTTACTTAGTTACATCCAACCCGCCATTGGGTAATAGCCGTACTTTTCCACCCTTTAAATAAACAGCTTTTACGGTAGCTTTAGCTCCCTGCTTAATCTTCATTTCCTTAAAATCAATTTTAATGGTATCAATATACATTTGCGGTACCAGCATGTTATTTACATACACTGTTTGAAGGCAACCTTTTGCTCCTGTAATAAATAAAATACCTTTTGAATTAACATTACCGGTAAATTCTGTCGAATCGAGTTTCAACACTTTCCATTGGGGCTCTTTATTTACCTGTACTTGTGCACTGCAAAGTGAAAAACTAAAAATAAATAATGAAAAATATAGGATATTCTTTTTCACGGAATTTGAATTTTAAAAGAATAAAGTCTGAAAATGTTTTTTATTCCGTTGTTTGCCCTTCCCTTTCTTCGGTAATTTGTTTAAGGGTAATGAGTTCACGCATCTTATCTTTGGCTTCACCCGCAGGGCTGCCGAGGTAGGATTTACCGCCCTCCAATGATTTGCTTGGAGCAGATTGGCCCAAAAGAACGGCTCCTTTACCAATATGTATATTGCTCGGAATGCCAACTTGTCCCCACAATGTTACTCCATCTTCCAGCGTTACACAACCTGCAATGCCGACTTGTGCTGCAATCAGGCACATTTTACCAATTCGGGTATCGTGCCCCACATGCACATGATTATCTAATTTACTTCCGGCACCTATTATGGTTTGCTCTGATACACCACGGTCTATGGTACACATAGCACCTAAATCCACGTCATCTTCAATTACTACAATTCCACATGAAAGCATTTTATCGAAATATCCTTTATTCCCCAATTTTGGGTCAGGGGTTCGCTTTTTATAGTAAAATGCATCAGCGCCTAAAACAGTGCCTGAATGTATGGTTACCCGATTGCCGATTATTGTTTCATCGTAAATGGCAACGTTTGGGTGAATAACACAATCGTCACCAATTACCACATTGTTGCCAATAAAAACTCCCGGCATAATAATAGTATTTTTTCCAATTTTAGCCGATGGGTTAACCATTAGCTTTTGAGAGAAATCGTCAGGATGGAAATGACGGATAATTTTATTGTATGCACTGAAAGGGTCATCTGAAAATAAAAGTGCTTTACCATCAGGGCAGGTAACTTTTTTATTAATAATAATTGTGGTAGCGTTCGATTGCAGTGCCTTATCGTAATATTTCGGATGGTCCACAAAAACAATATCACCCTTTTCCACCCTATGGATTTCATTTAATCCCGTAATAAGGTGCCCGGGGTTACCGTCAAACTCTGCTCCTATTATGGATGCTATTTGTTCAAGGGTTTGCGGCGGGTTTATTTTCATGGGTTCAAAGATAGGGATTATACCATGAACTTTGAATGATAAACTAAAAACGAAATTCAAAAGCCTTCCTATGCATCAATTCACTATTGATTTCTGAACTGTTGCGACCATTCAATGGCAGACTCCAGATCACTGAATATTTTTGTCGGTACGGGCTGTTTGTTCGTTTCAACAAAAAAATTCAATTGAAGTTTACCTTGTTCCTTTTCCACTACAAAAGCGCGCGAAAAGGTATTCTTAGCTCCTTCTCCGGCCAAATAATCCCTTGAAACTTTGTCCATAGACATCAGTTCTTGTCCGAAAATAATTACCGGATAGGAAAACCCTTCCGTGTATTCGAGCCTTTCTATTATGTTCCTTTTCAAGTTCTCCACAATATATTGCACTCTTATAAGCCTTTCAATAAAAACGATTCCGCCCTTAATTTCATATATATGGTCCCTGGCAATTAAAGGAGCTTTATTTTGAACAGGAGGCATAAATTTATCGAATTCTATTAGTTAGTGGTGATGATAATAATAGTCCTATTGAATTGAGCAATTCCACAAAAATACAATTTTAGTATTAGGTCTAAACCTGATGTAATTCTTTATAATGCATTTGCCACCCAAATGCCAAAGCTAAAAATGGGCAACAGTTGCGGAAAAACCGTAGCACATCAAATACCTATTGATTATCAATTAATACCACACAAATACAATACCCTAAAACCCGTATAAAATTGCTGCAACAGCGGTTTTTAAAAACCACACAAAAATTACCTCTATTCAATAATCCCAAAGAGCCTATATTTGCCTTTAATTTGAAAACTAGGATTTAGCCTTGTTCCTGATTATTGACCACTGAAACCACTGATATGAAGTTCTCTGATGATGCCCTTGAATTGATTGACCGGATTAAAAAGCGGTACCCCGAAGGCAAGCAGAAGTCTGCCTTATTGCCTGTGCTGCACCTTGCCCAAGCTGAATTTGGCGGATGGCTAAGTTCCGAAACTATGGATTATGTGGCTTCCATTCTGAATATTTTACCCGTAGAAGTATATGAAGTTGCCTCTTTTTATAGCATGTTTAACCTTTCACCGGTAGGTATGTGCGTAATAGAAGTTTGCCGCACAGGCCCCTGCTGGTTGCTTGGCGCAGAAGATATTGTGGATTATTTAGAAAATAAACTAGGTATAAAAGTGGGACAAACCACCGCAGATGGCATGTTCACGTTAAAGACCGTTGAATGCCTGGCAGCTTGTGGAACAGCTCCTGTAATACAATTAGGTGAAACCTATCTGGAGAATATGAATATTGAAAAGGTGGACAAAATGCTGAGTGATTGTCGCACCAACGTGAAAGAACCTATATCTCACTGGAGTAAGAAACACATTAAAAAGGAACAGGCATGAGCAGGAAATTGTTGCTGGATACTATAAACATTCCGGGGATTGAAACATACGATGTATATCGTGCCAATGGCGGATATAAGAGTGTTGAAAAAGCGCTCAAAATGAAACCGGACGATATTGTGGAGGAAGTTAAAAAATCCGGTTTGAGGGGACGAGGCGGAGCTGGTTTTCCGACCGGGATGAAGTGGAGCTTTATTGACAAGAAAACTTCTAACCCGCATTACCTTGTTTGCAATGCTGATGAAAGCGAGCCGGGTACTTTTAAGGACCGCTACCTTATGCAAAAGAACCCGCATCTGTTGATTGAAGGAATGATAGTGGCCAGTTTTGCGTTGGATGCTCATACTTCTTATATTTATATCCGTGGGGAGTTATTGTATGTTTATCATATTCTTGAAAAAGCCATAGCCGATGCCTACAAAGCCGGCTGGTTGGGTAAAAATATCATGGGTACAGGCTACAATTTAGATTTATATATGCAACCCGGGGGAGGGGCTTATATATGCGGAGAAGAAACCGGGCTTATTGAATCATTGGAAGGCAAGAGAGGCAATCCTCGTATGAAGCCGCCATTCCCGGCTATACA
>DATHOL010000002.1:0-9970 GCA_035484895.1 Bacteroidia bacterium
TTTGGTTTTTAATTTCATGCAGTTTACCGGTAATAGCATCCTGCAAATCTTTAAACTCTGACAAATACATACCAACATTTCGCAAATCCGCTTTTTTATGAGTAAGCTCTTGTTCTATTTTTTCCTGCTCCAGTTTCTGCCTTTCCAATTCGCTTTTTGCAAGTTGTTCCTTTTGTTCCCTTAATTGAACCTCACTTTTTTGTTTATTGCGATAGTATAGCGTGAGTATACTAATTATCACAGCCGCCGATAAAATAATTACAAGAGAAAGAATAAAACTCATCATGGTTTTCCGGTGCGATTCGGCAAGCGAAGCTTTATTGCGCTGTAGTTTCAAATCATAAAGTTGTATGGAGCGAAACGATTTTATCTCTTCGGCTTCCGTAAGCCCTTCCATTAGTTTTTCCGAAATTCTTTTTTGCTCCCGCATCAGCGTATTCTTTATGGAGTCTATTCTAGCTTGCTGAAGAAAGGCTTGCTTTGAATTTCCCACAGCCAGGTAATAGCGCAGGTGGCATTCAAGAAGTGTAATACAATCGGTTGCATTAAAGTTGGCAGGATTTTGAGTCAGACAATTTTTCGCCCGGTTACTATATAAAAGCTCTTTCGTATAATCATGCATCGCAAGTGCACAATTCGCCTCTCCGATTTCCGCTTTGAAAATGCCAAATGGAATTTTCAATGTTGAAAAAAGAGCAATGTTTTGCAAATAATATTTTTCGGCCGTATCAAACCTGTTGCGGGCAAAATAATTTTGGGCAATATTATCATTAATACTACCAAGCAGTAAGGAATCTTCTTTGTCTGAAGCAGAAAGAATTTTGACCGAACATATAAAAGTATTGAATGCAGAGTCGTGCTTACCCAGTTTTTCATAAAGCATACCTATATTATTTTCAGCGGAAGCCTCCCATAAGGGCTTCCCCATTTCCCATGCCACCTTTTTTGCTTCCCTGTAAAATACATCCGCACTATCATATTCTTTGCGCTTGATAAATGAGGGAACAATGCTTCCAAGGAGGTTATATTTCCAGGCATCTCCGTTTTTATTGAATTTCCGGTTTTCCATCAATGCTTTTTCGAAATAAACGATTGCAATCTTATCGGCTCCTGCATCACGCAACAGGCCTCCGATATGAGCATAAAGGGAGGTAAGAAGATTAAAAGAATCTTTTGCATAAGAAGTTAAGGCGAGCCCTATCTCATAATCTTCTATGGCAGTAATCTTGTCACCTCTGTCTCTTGCTTTAGTGGCCGAGTCATTCAACTCCTTCATTTTAGCCCCCGCATGAAGGGTGTCGCTTAAATAATGCGCAATTTTTTCATCCTTTGAAAGGGCGGTTTCCAATTGGCTGTATTGTGCATTAAGATGTAAGGCAAAAACAAGAATACACCCAAAAAATGCTATAAGTTTAGAAGCTTTCAGGCTCATTTATCCGAAATTATTAAACAGGTTTTGCAGTGCAAACATGAAAAAAATTATGTTACGGAAATTGGAAGCATTAAAAATTTACTATTGATTTTCAGTGTGCTATAAAATTGTCCTGATTTTGTCATACCCCCCTTCGGGGGTATTTTAGTTATGATGCCCTTAACATTGCAAACGCCCCAAAAATACTAATTAATACGCCAAAAAAATTACCTTGTATGAAAACACTTAAAAACTATCTCGCCGTCCTTACTCTTAGCTTTTCATTCTTAGCTCTTAGCTTGCCCACAAGTGCGCAGAATGTGGGTATCAACAGCAAAGGCAACAAGCCAAGTTCCGATGCTGTGCTTGATTTGCGGACAGGTAATTTGGGTTCTGCATTGGGTTTTTTGCCTAACGAAGTTTCGCTATCGGCAACCAACAGCGCATCCCCTTTTTTAACCCCCGATACAGGTTTGGTAGTATATAACTATACTACGTCAGGAACTGCACCCAATAATGTAGTGCCCGGTTATTATTACTGGACAGGCTCAGCATGGATAATGATGCTGGCTCCAACTGTTGGCACTTCGGGACAGGTCCTTACCTCTAATGGTGGAGGGGCTCCATCATGGACTACTCTCTCAACATCAAGCGGATGGTCCTTAACCGGAAATTCGGGCACAACAGCCGGCACCAACTTTATAGGAACCACTGACAATAGCGATTTAGTGTTTAAAATTGGCAGCCAGTCTTCAGGACTCATAGACAACATTAAATCCAATACATTTTTTGGATTCACTGCCGGGGTAAATGCTCTTTCAAAAAACGGGACAGGCAACACCGGGGTAGGTTACCAGGCGCTTAACGCTATTAAAAGCGGCAATAACAATGTTGCTATGGGTTATCAGTCACTTACAGCGGATACATCGGGAAGCGGAAATACAGCGGTCGGCATAAAGAGCCTGGCTGCAAACGGAACGGGTAATCAAAACACAGGTATTGGCCAACAAGCGCTTCACTTCAACACCAGCGGAAGTAACAATACTGCCCTGGGCTACCAATCGCTCAATGCCAATAGCGCCGGAAGTTCTAATACCGCTATCGGCTATCAATCGCTGGCAAGCAACGCTGCCAGTGGCAACACCGCCCTGGGCGACAGTGCTGGCAGGAACAACAGCAATGGAAAATATAATACATACATCGGATATAATTCAGGTCATAGCAATACTTCTTTATCCAATCAAATATATTTGGGCGACAGCGCCGGAACGTATGCCCCCACGGCTATAAAATTCGCCGGAGCATTGGAACCCTATTATTCTTCGAATTACAATGCCGGTTCAGTAGGGCAGATATTGGAATCGCAGGGTAGCGGAGCAGCGCCTCAGTGGGTTAGTTCCTCAGCAGGGTTGCAAGCGATTGGGTATATAGGCACCAGCTATTTGGGTTTAAATAGCGGGCGCGGAGGAACGGGAACCAGCGAGGGAACAAGCAGTAATTTATACAATGTAAATGTTGGATACAACGCAGGTAACCATAACCAAACAGGCAGGCGAAACATTGCGATAGGTAATAACGCATTATCGGCCAATGATAAAGTGAGCTATGAAATTGCCATTGGAGACAGTACACTTAATAGTCTTATTTCCGGTACTAGCCTGAACGGGGATATTGCAATCGGGTATGCGGCATTGGCCTCAGAAAGCTATAATTTCAGCAACATTGCAATTGGATATGGAGCAATGATGCAAAGTGCGGATGGAGCTGGTGATGTGGCAATTGGCTTCAATGCGCTTCAAACTGCATCAGCATCCAATGATTATGTTTGCGCACTTGGTTATCAGTCCATGATGAATGCTCAAGATGCCGATTATTCAAACGCTTTCGGTTATCAGTCTCTCTTAAATGATAATGGAGGCCAGAATAGCGCTTTTGGTTACCAGGCGGGGCAAACGGTAGGTTCAGGTGCAAATAATACGTTAATTGGTTATCGGGCCGATGTTGCTTCGGGCAGTTTAACCAATGCTATCGCCATTGGCGCTAATGCCGTTGCAGATTCCGACAATACTATCACCTTGGGAAATAATTCGGTGGTTTCCACTGAAATGAACGGAGCGTTAAAGCCATATTATTCCGGCGCTTATCATGCAGGAACGACTGGACAAGTGTTAACATCCCAAGGCCCGGATATAGCTCCGCAATGGAAGAACGCATCGGGCGGCTCAGGAGCAGTGAATTATGTGGGTACAAGCTATTTGGGTATTACTTCCGGTGCAGGTTCCACAGGAACCAGCGAGGGAACAGGCAGTAATTTATACAATGTAAATGTTGGATACAACGCAGGAAACCTTAACCAAACAGGCACACAAAATATTGCAATAGGTAATAACACATTATCGGCCAATGATAAAGTAAGTTATGAAATTGCCATTGGAGACAGTACACTTAATAATCTTCGTTACTCCGGTACCAGCCTGAACGGAGATATTGCAATCGGATGTGCGGCATTGGCCTCACAAAGCTATAATTTCAATAACATTGCAATTGGATATGGAGCAATGAGGCAAAGTGCAGATGGAGGCGAGGATGTTGCAATTGGCTTCAATGCGCTTCAATCTGCATCAGCATCCAATGATTATGTTTGCGCAGTTGGTTATCAGACCATGATGAATGCTCAAAATGCCGATTATTCAAACGCTTTCGGTTATCAGTCTCTCTTAAATGATAATGGAGGCCAGAATAGCGCTTTTGGTTACCAGGCTGGGCAAACGGTAGGTTCGGGTGCAAATAATACGTTAATTGGTTATCGGGCCGATGTTGCTTCGGGCAGTTTAACCAATGCCGCCGCCATTGGCGCTAATGCCGTTGCAGATTCCAGTAATACTGTCACATTAGGAAATAATTCGGTGGTTTCCACTGAAATGAACGGAGCGTTAAAGCCATATTATTCCGGCGCTTATCATGCCGGAACAACGGGGCAAGTGCTAACATCCCAAGGCCCGGATATGGCTCCGCAATGGAAGTATGCATCGGGCGGCTCAGGAGCAGTGAATTATTTGGGCACCAGCTATTTGGGCGTTACATCTGGGGCAGGAGGCACCGGAACCAGCGAAGGAACAAGCAGTAATTTATACAACATAAATATTGGTGATAGCTCGGGATATGGTATGACGAGCGGGGTGCGCAACATTTTTCTAGGAGACCAGGCCGGATACGCTAATACGAACCTAAACGATAATATCGCTATAGGCACGAATACATTGCAGTCCAATATATTAGCAAATAAGGAAATTGCCATTGGTACAGGGGCGCTACAATATGTAGGTACTACCTATATTGGTTCCTCAGGTGTATTAGCTGATGTAGCCATAGGATACCAGGCGATGGGTGATGTTAATTGTGAAAGCCAGGCGAGTGATGTAGCTATTGGGTACCAAACCTTATACTTAGGTGGTTATGTTGAAAATGTGGCAATAGGCAATCATGCACAATTTTCTAATCTATCGGGGTCTTATAATTCGGCTTTTGGCAACAAGGCATTATCCTCAAATGCCGCAGGAAGCAATCTCTCTGCGTTTGGTTATATGGCCTTACACAATGATAATAGTGCCGGTGACAATTCTGCGTTTGGTTATGAGGCAGGCGATAGCGTAACTTCCGGAACAGAAAACACCTTTTTGGGCTCCAAAGCCAATGTAACAACCGGCGGTTTGTCTAACGCCACCGCTATAGGATATAATGCCATAGTAACTACCAGCAATACCGTTTTATTAGGTAACAGTTCTGTTAGCTCCACCGAATTTAATGGGGCTTTGATGCCTTATTACAGCAGCGCATTTCAGTCGGGTAATTCGGGACAGGTATTGGAATCACAAGGTTCGGGAGTGGCTCCCCAATGGGTTACCCCATCCTTCGGAACAGTAACCGGTTCCGGAACCTCAACACAAATTGCTTTCTGGAGCGCCAGCAGCGCACTTTCTTCCAACTCAAATTTATATTGGGATAATACAAATGACAGGCTTGGAATAGGCACTTCTTCACCAACTGCTGCTTTACATACGGTGGCAAGCGGAGCAAAAACAGCCAATTACTCGGGCAACTTACTTACCAATACAGCTACATCAAGCACCGCAAGTATTACCAAAGCAGCATTGGAATTACAATCAACAGGAAGCTGGAATGGCAGTTCGGGCAGAAATATTGGTTTGTATGTTTCTTCCACCACAGGGGGTTCCTATAACTTTGATGCTATATTTAACGGAGGAGGCAGTGTAGGTATCGGCATTGCATACCCTACAGCCATTTTACACACCGTTGCAAGCGGAGCAAAAACGGCCAATTATTCAGGCAACCTGTTAACAAATACTGCTACCTCAAGTACAGCGAGCATTAAAAAAGCAGGGTTGGAAATTCAATCGACCGGAACATGGAATGGTAGCACTGCAAGCAATATCGGGTTATATGTTTCATCTACCACAGGCGGAACAAATAACTACGATGCTATTTTTAACGGAGGTGGTAATGTGGGTATTGGCACAACTGCGCCCACCGCTGTTTTACACACGGTGGCAAGCGGAGGTAAAACGGCTAACTATTCCGGAAATATTTTAACCAATACTGCCACATCAAGCACAGCGAGTATAACCAAGTCGGGATTAGAGGTTCAATCTACCGGAAGCTGGACGGGTTCATCAGCCAACAATATTGGTATTTATGTTTCATCGGTAACAGGCGGAACCAATAACTATGATGCTATTTTTAATGGGGGCGGCAATGTGGGTATAGGCACCACTTCCCCTGTAAGCCCTCTATCAGTAATAGGAAACATGAATGGACAAAATTTTATAGCTACTATTTCCAACATAAAAAATTCAAGTCTCAATAATGACGGCTTGCTTATAATGGCAGGGCAGAATAACTATATTAATAATTCTATTCTTGTGGATTTTGAGCGCCCCGATGGAGTACAAATGGGAGATGTTGTTCAAAGTTCTTCTACCGGTGTTGCATATCAAACTACCTCCGATGAACGACTGAAAGAAAATATAAAACCTACTTCATTCGGGTTGAAAGACTTGCTTAAAATTGAGGTGAGGGATTATACTTACATAGGTGATAATGAAAAAACCCAGCAAACAGGTTACCTCGCGCAACAGCTTTATACTGTGTTCCCCAATGCGGTGCATGTTGGCGGAGATGATGCTAAAAAAGACCCCTGGATGGTAGACTACGGCAGGATGACACCGTTATTGGTGAAATCAATACAAGACCAGCAAAAAATTATTGAAGACCAGCAAAAACAAATTGACGAACTAAAACAAATAGTTGAACAAATGCAAAAAGATAAAAAATAAAACATCAGCACACGGATGACACGGATTGAACGGATCTTCACTGATTCTATCCGTGTTCATCAGTCTGATCCGTGTCATCCGTGTGCCAGTGTATTAAAAAAGAGAAAAAATGAAAAATATTTTTAAAACAATAATTCTGCTGCTGCCAGCTTGCTTAGCAATGGGCCAGCAACGTATGGTGCTTGATAACGGAGCATCGGTAGTTATCAGCAATGGAACATTGGCAACGCCCGCAACCATTGTAATTGATAATTCCAACGCCAATGCTGTTACCTGCGACAGCGGTTATATTTATAGCGAAAATGAATATAACATAGTGCAATGGAACATCAGTAATTCAACCGGAAGTTATACCGTTCCGTTTGGATATTCACCGGCAATTTATTTGCCACTTACCATGCAAATAAGCGCTAATCCCGGCTCATCCGGAGGGTCGGTGAAGTTTTCCACCTATCATACGGCGGCTCTTAATTCTTCCGGTGAACCATCGGATGTAACTAATCTAACTCCTTTCTTTTTACCCGGCAGCCCAAGCAATTCGGACAACTCGTATAATATTGCTGACAGATTTTATATTATAGATGCAAATTCCGGTTACACTACTAAACCTGCCCCCGATAATATTACTTTTTCCTATATCAGTGGTGCGGGGAATTCCGAAGTAACATCACCCAATACGTTAACCGAAAGCAGGATGATGGCTCAACGCTATAATTCCACTACCAATACCTGGAGCGATTGGTTTGGCTATGGTTGCACCGATGCTGTATCAAATAATATTGGAACTGTTCAAACAGGCCCTGTTCCGGCAATTGATATGTACCGTTCCTGGTCCCTGTGGGATAATACCATATCGTTGCCCGTGAAAATTTCGGGCACCAATTCTACTTCAGGATGTAATGGTAATGGAACCGCTTCTGCTACTGTTTATGGAGGTAAAACGCCATACACTTACACCTGGTCGAACGGAAATACCACTTCCAGCGTTAATAGCCTCTCCGGGGGAACGTATACCTTAACCGCTACCGATGCAGGCGGATGCAGTTCGAGCGGAACAATTACAATAACCCAACCGAATGCGTTATCGGTGTCAGCTTCTGTCACAGCCAATGTTAGCTGTTATGGAAACAGCAATGGCAATGCAACAGCCAGCCCAGGCGGAGGTGCTTCGCCTTATACCTATTCCTGGAGCAACGGAACTACTACTGTTTCAACATCCAACCCCACCGGAGCAGTGCTAACGGCGGGGAGTTACAAAGTAACGGTAACCGATGCCAACGGATGCTATGCTACCGCCTCTGTATCGGTTACACAACCGGCACGGTTTATATATGTAAGTGCAGGAACAATAAGCAATGTAACTTGTAATGGCTCATCTAATGGAAGTGCAACAGCCACTCCGGTTGGTGGTAATTCGCCTAACACGTATATATGGTCCAACGCAAGCACAACCTTTTCTACTGTACAAACTCCAAACACACTAAGTGCAGGTACATATACTGTAACAGTAACTGATAACTGCGGTGTTTCTAAAACGGCTACCGCAACCATCAATCAGCCCAATGCATTAAGAGATAGTGCTAAATCCATAACAAATGTAAGTTGTAATGGTGGTACTGGAGGCAGTATAACATTAGGTGCAAAGGGAGGAACGTATCCCTATAGCTATCTGTGGTCAACAGGTAGTACATTGGTAACAGCCATGGGCCTTTCAGCGGGAACCTACTCCGTTGTGGCAAGCGACCAGAATGGTTGTAGCAATACAGTGACAGGTATAACCATTACCCAACCGGCAGCTATCAGGGACAGTGTTGCAAGCATTACTTATCCTTTGTGTAATGGAGGAAAGGGCAGTGTAACTGTAGGAGTAAAGGGAGGAACATCGCCATATTCCTACACCTGGACAGGAGGGGTAAGTACTACCGCGACCGCTAATAATATTACCTCGCGCACATATACGGTAACTGTTAAAGATAAAAACAGTTGTTACTCCACCCTTGTTTTCACTTTAACGCAACCAGTAGCTATCCGTGACACAATAGTGTCTTCATTAAAAGTAAATGTAAGTTGTAATGGAGCCAGCAATGGCAGTGCGACTGTTGGTGTGAAATATGGAACAGCGCCATATACCTATTCATGGTCTCCAAATACATGCTCCACTGCCACAGCAATAGGATTAAGCGCGGGAGTGTATTCTATAACAGTTACTGATAACGGAGGTTGCTCAAGTTCAGTAGCTACGGTAACCATTACCCAACCAAGTGCATTGAGAGACAGCATAAAAAACGGATACACCTGTTCCAATGATCTTATCATTGCAACCCTCGGAGTGAAGGGAGGTACAAACCCTTATACGTATACATGGTCGCCAGGAGGAGGTACAAAAGCTACTATGTCAAACCTTTCTCCCGGCACATATACTGTTGCAGTAACAGATAAAAATGGTTGTAGTAAAACAGTAACCGCTAATTTAACTTGTTCTCCGGAAGAACTACTTAAAAAGGATACCGATTCGGGACAGAGTTGCTGTCCGGTTAGAAATAACATCGAACTTTATCCAAACCCTAATATTGGCCAGTTTACACTGTCCGGATTGACCCAAGGACAGATGATAGAAATACATGATTATACGGGCAGAAAAATCTCTGTTGTATTGGCCTTTAATAGTACACTGCAACTAAATATATCAGACCTACCAAACGGAGTTTATTTAATTCGAATATTGGATAAAAATGGTACACTGGTGGCCCAGAAGAAAGTAGTTAAAACAGAATAAGTCGGGGTTCGATAAAAAAGAATTGAGAACTTATAATAATAAAAAATTTACAAAATCAGGGTGCGATTTTTGCAGCCATTTGCAGATAAATGCAGGTATTTGCAGCAAAATGCAGCTAACTTACGGGAAAAGTGTTTGAAAATGAATACTTTTAATGTTGGGGTCATGGGTTCGAGCCCCATCGGGATCACTGAAAATCAAGCGATTTTAATTTCTTAAGGGCAATAAAAATCGCACCCAAAAGCGCACCCCGGTTTTTTTAATTGCCTTAATGGGTTAAGAATCAATAATGTGTTTATTCAGACCCCAACATAGAATTAAATTTCTTTCTCAGCTATTGAATTTCCTAAAATCTTTAATCGACATCGAATTCCTTTTTACGGTGAAAAATCATGTTGAAATAAACATATTATACCAGGTAGGTTTTAA
>DATHOL010000003.1:0-6874 GCA_035484895.1 Bacteroidia bacterium
AAAAGTGATGCATATCAGTGCTTTTAAGAACATATTATTGTTATATTGCACCTATCTGTCTGCGACCTGTTATATTTTACCATTTTATAGTGCATGAATAATACTATTCGATTCTTCCGAAGTGATGTAGTTGATAAAACAGCCAGGCAAAGACTTTCCATTGTTATGTGTATTATGCTGTTTTTCACTTTACTGACTATAATCATGTCTTTTACCTGAACCTTGCATTTCTATCAGTAAATCTGCCTGTTATGTATTTTGAAAATTTTTAATTCTTTACCTTTTTGTAATATTTTCGCTTCCGGTGTAACCAAATGAATGTTTATTCTGTATAAAATCTAAAAGCAAACCAAAAACGCTTATTATATGAAGACAACTATACAAGTTCAAACTTACGAAGAAAAAAACCCGGCATTCGGGGAATATTGGAGCCTGATAGTAGACAAGCATGCATCGCAAAGGCTCGTTATAGTTGTATCTATACTTGTATTTTATGCCTTATTAACGGCTTTCGTTTCTTTTACCTGAAACAAGAGAAATCCTTTGGTTAGTTTACAAGCTGGTTTCGCACAGCATACATAACCAACCCGGCGGTATTATTTATACCCAGTTTACTCATAATATTTTTACGGTGCGTATTCACCGTATGCACACTCAGAAACAACTTACCGGCAATTTCCTGGTTCGATAATCCCCCCGATACATACCGTATAATTTCCATTTCGCGTTCGCTGATATTTACTCCCGCACAAACAGAATAGAGCGGACAACCCGCATCATGGCCATTGGCTTCCCTTTGAGGAATATTGATAAGCACATTCAGCACCTTGCCGCAAAGAAACCGTTCACCTTTTGCTGTTTTTAGCAAGGCTTCGGTAATTTCGGCTTTATCGCAACACAATAACAAATAGCTGGTAACACCGTTGCCAAGCACTACCGACACTTCATTCCGTTGCTTAACGGTATTAAAAGCCAGTATTTTCAGTTCGGGCGCATATTTCATAACCCGTTTAAGCATATCCTCGCTCCAGCCAATAGATGAAATATCTATAGCCAGCACATCTGCCTGTTTATTCGAAAGCTTATCAATCAGCTCAATTTCATTCAGCACGGTTCCGGCAAGGTCAAAAAGGGGCGATTCCTCTATCAGGCACTCCATCCCTTTCGAAAACAAGTAATTATCTCCCGCTACTACTATTTTAATTTGTTCCATTTATATTTATATGATTCTTTAAAGTTCCGCAAAATTAAATTAATCGGCAAAATGAGTACTACCTTAAAAGGGGTATTTTTATACGGATTGCTTTTTCATCCATTCTGCAAACACCTTCACCGCCCGTGCCCTATGGCTTAGCTTATTTTTTTCCTCCAGACTCATTTCGGCAAAGGTGCGGGATTGTCCTTCGGGCATAAATACAGGGTCGTATCCGAAACCATTGCGACCCTGCTTTTCTTTTGTAATAAAGCCTTTCACTACACCTTCAAAAAACAGTGGCTTTGCTCCTACTCCAACCAATGCAATAACGGTTTTAAATTCAGCAGAGCGATTTTCTATGTCTTTCAATTCACCTAGTACTTTGGCAATATTATCACCGGCGCTTTTATTTTCGCCGGCATATCGGGCCGAATATACACCCGGCCTTCCATCCAACGCAGCTATTTCAAGTCCTGTATCATCAGCAAAGCAGGGTATTTTAAACTTATCAAATATAAATTGAGCCTTTTGTAATGCGTTGCCTTTAAGGGTAGGAGCAGTTTCCGGTATTTCATCCGTAAAACCGAGGTCAGGCAAACAAAGCAGTTCTACAGATTCAGGCAACAGCGGTTTTATTTCCTCCATTTTGTGCCTGTTTTGCGAAGCGAACAGTAAACGCATGCGTTTCAATTAGTAATTAGCAATTAATAATTAGTAATGAGAACAAAATACAATTTGCGCCCCCAATATCCTGCTTTAATTACTAATTGCTAATTATTAATTATTTAAGCGTAGTCTTCCCCTTGCTGTTCGGCGCTTTCGTCTTCCTCATCTACCATTTCGGGGTCTTCTTCCGAAGCATCTTCCACTGCTTCTTCATCAGGAATTTCCATAGCTGCTTCTTTCACTATGCGGCGTGGAACTACTTCATCCTCTTCTTCGGCAACTTCAAATTCATTCACAGCTTCCGGGTGCACGTATGTATCTTCGGCATCATCCACTATAGCGGCTTCAATCTCTTCTTCTTCCACCACCGGAATATCGGCAGGCGAAGTAACTTTATATTGCGGTGGCGCGGCGCCAATACTTTTATTTATGCGCGGATAGGTTACCGATGCTTCGGGAATTATTTTCATGAGTTCGGCTTGCAAAATCCAGTTGGCGCCTTCAGGATCAAATTCATAAATAAACTTTTGGTGCGGGTCATCCATATAGGCAGCTAACTTGGTTTCGTGCATCCAGGTACCCTTTAGCCCATTGCTGTGGCTTTTGTGCAGCAATATTATTTCCTTGCCTCTGCGCCAGTTATCGTTGCTTACATAAAAGGAGGTAGGATGCGCTCCATCGAATCCTATAGCGCTTTGTATTATTTTATGGAAATCTTCAAAAGTCTGTGTGGACTTTATCTCTATTTCACGAATAACGCTTTCGTCGTCTTCAAAGTAAACTTTAAATCTATATACAGCCATATTTTATTTGCATTAAGCGCCGGAGTTTTTACACATGGGCAATTCTTGTTTCGGCAAAACTATGAAAAAAATTATCGTTATCCAATTAGCATCTCCACAAAATTATCTGCCTTTTCATTTCCCCCTGCTTATCTTTAGTAAAGATATACAAAAATATTTAATGCGCCCCCGGGTTATTCTATCCCGCATTACTTCACCTTTGTAACCGGTTGGGCTGAAGATAATCTTAAACATTCATTAATTTTGCTCTTGCCAGTTAACTATAATTCGTAATTTTTAATTCGTAATTCAACCATGACCCCAACTGAATTCATTGCCGAACAAGCTCCCGAAAGACAAGCATTCCTTACCGCTTTGCACAATATTATTTTGAAAACAAATACGAAAGTTGTGCCGGAAGTTGCACCCATGATGGGCAAGGAAATAATACAATATAAACTATACCCCATGGGAGTAAATGCCACAATGTCACCCAAGGAGTCATCAAGGTATTTTGTGTATGGATTGGCAAGCACTAAAAACTATATGAGTATTCACGCCATGCCCATGTATGCGCACAAACCCATTCATGAAAAATTTTCGAAACTGCTGAAAAAAGCTAAGTTTCAGAAGGGCTGCATTAACTTTAAAAATGTGGATGAAATGCCTTTGGATATTGCCGAACAATTTATGGCTGCCTGCGCTGAAATAGATTGGGCAGCCGTAATGAAGAAATACGGGAAATAGCTATTTCTTCATTACCACCATCTTCTTGACTGTAGTCCCACCGTTTGTTTGTAAACGTATAGAGTAAATGCCTGCCGATAAATTTTCGAGATTCAGTTGCTCTTTGTTATTACCTGCAGCTCTTGTTTCTGTATTATCATACACTACCTGCCCTAATTCATCGAAAATTGTAATTTGAATATTTCCATTACCGCTTAAAAAGTAGTTCAGGTTAATATTTCCGTTACTTGGGTTCGGGTAAATATTCAGGTTAGTTAACTTGCTTACAATTTGCATTCCGGTAATAATAAGCGGTCCGGCATTATACCCATTGGAGAATGAACCTGATAATGCAGCCGATGAAACCCTGTGCGACCTGATGCTCGCAGTCGGAACACATCCGCTGGACGGATTAACGGCTTCTACCAAATAAACAGAACCTGAAGGCGGCAACGTATCATGATAGGTTAATATGGAACTCGAAACCGAATCAATCTGCACCAGCGTACCTAAAGTTGGCCCACGGAAAATGCGGTATTTGGATGGCGTGAATCCTACGTATGCTGTCCAGTTTAGTATATATACATTTGGTGCAGACGTGGTAGTAAGATATATGGTAGTATGTGGTGCACTTAATACAGACTCCCCACAAGAATCTACTGTAGCCAACTTATAAGTTTCGGGCCCGTCTGCCGGATAAGAATTTGTGTCTTCATATTCACTTAAAGCATGCAGCGCCTGATTATGTATCAATACAAATCCGGAGGTGGTATCTTTATAAATATTATATGAACCCGTTGCAGGCGGAGAGTTTGTCCGCCCCCAAATAATCTCGGCTTTATTGGTTGCAGTGTCTATAGTGGCAATGCAAATAGGTTCGGAAAAATTATTAGTGCAGTAACTTGAACCGCAGGGGTCGTATTCTGTGCACCCGTAATTCACCATTCCATTTCCAAACAATGGTTGTCTTATTACTTGCCCATTCAAAACATTAATACCGTAAAAATGTTCATTCAAGGAGTTTATAGAATCACTTCCGATAAAGTAGAATTGTAAACTATCCTGAGCAAATGCAGGAGTGCCGATAACATAGCTTTGCAATACAGAAATATTGGCAACGGTTGTAATTAAACCTGTGTATGGGTTTAACTTATCAAAGAACCACGTATAATAGGTATTGCCAGTATCACTAATTCCATATATTAATTTGGAGACTGTATCATATTTTAGCGCATAAATATTGGAGTCACGCAGTTTATATTTAACATGCCCCGTTGCCACATCCAATGCATAAAACCATTCATTGTTTAAATTATCTAACCCCATCACATAATATCTTCCGCTGTCAATCCCCAATGTAGTTGTTTCGCCGACCTCCGTTCTCATACCCGGAATACTATCCAGGTAATTTACTATTCCGGTATAGGGATTTATAGTAACCAGTGAAAACTGATGATATGAAGAAGCTACGTTAACATTCTCTATAGCAAATATTTTTTTTCGCTTAATATCATAATGTAAATCCGAAATACTTGTATCGGTAATAGTTACCAAACATACAGGTTGGTATAGAACTTTACCTGTGTACAAATCTATTGTATATATATGCTGATTAAGTAAACCATCAAGCCCGGAAACAATATATCTGTTACTATCCGTTTCAATGGATGAGGTGCCGTCGACTAACGTTTGCAGCGAGGGAATCGTATCTAAAACATGGTAAGCTCCGCTATATCTGTCTACGGAAATAAGAGACCAATCAACCCCCGAATTATACACCATCCCATAAACAGACGAACATTGGCTTTTTGCAAATGAAAAGCAAATCAGCAAAGCAAATAAAAGCAACCCTTTTTTCATAATAATATTTTTATTCCTGTATTTTAAACGCCAACAATACTACAAATAAATGAGCTACAAAATACCCGGCAATCTGCTTATATCTTATAGCTCATAGCTTATATCCGCATTTGCTATTTTTTCATCACCACCAATTTTTTTACTGTAATACTATTAGTAGTTTGCATACGCAATGAATAAATACCTGATGAAAGGTTTTCCAAATTGATTTGTTCGCTGTTTGAACCGCTGTTCATGTACTTGTTTTCCGAATAAACCATTTGCCCCAATTCATTTATAATATTAATTTGAACATTGGCATTTTGTGGCATATTGCAACTAATGGTAATTGGGCCATTGCTTGGATTGGGGAAAATATTCAGGTTTACATTTTCAGCAACAATGGTCTGCGCTCCTGTTATAGCCTTGGTAGAGCCATTCGATAATGAACCTGAAAGCATTCTTACAGAAGCATTGTGTGGCGCCACCCTAGCAGTTGGTATGCATAAACTCGATGGATTTACCGCTTCCACCAAATACATAACGCCCGCCGGTGGCAAGGTATCGTGATAGGTTAATACGGTACTTGGTACGGAATCAATTTGTACCAGCGTACTCATACTAAGCCCGCGATAGATGCGGTATTTGCTTGGCGTGAAACCTACGTACCCGGTCCAGTTTAAAATATTTACATTCACGCCTGAAGTTAATGTTAAGTAAATAGTAGTGTGCATAGGGCTAAGCGCCGACTCACCGCAACTGTCATCGGTTGCCAGCTTATAGCTGATAGGGCCGAGCGAAGGATTGGATGCGGCATCTATATAATCGCTCAGTATATTCAGCGGCTGATTATCTATCGGTGTAAAAACAGAAGGAGCGGTTTCTTTATACACCACATACGAGCCATATCCGCTTTGCGGAGGGGAGTTGGTACGCCCCCAAATAATTACGGGTTTGTTTGCTGTATCCACAGTTACAATACAAATAGATTCATTGTAATTATTAGTGCAAGTGGCTACATATACGGTTATCGAATCTGTAAGCGTTCCGCAGGTGTCGGTTGCTGTTACAGTATAGGTAGTGGTTACAGTTGGCGAAGCAATAGGATTGGCGCAACTTGTACAGCTCAATCCTATTGCGGGAGCCCACACAAATGTACCTACTATTGGCAGCGAAGCCGATAGATAACTACTGTCCCCTGCATTAATAGTTGGGGGCACAGCATTCACTGTTAGCGAAACCGATGCTGAAGAAACAGAAACTGATGCCGTAGCGCTACATCCTGTATTATCGTGAACTGACACAGTATAAACAGCCGGATATAATCCTGTAATGGTAGCTGTAGCTCCGCCGCCGGGAGTCCATAAATAAGTGTATGGTGGCGTTCCTCCTGATGGACTTACGGTAGCTGTTCCATCATACGATGAAGTGCAACTGAAATATGATGGAGTTGAGCTCATTGCCAATGGGAAACATTGTATGTTTATAGTAACTGTATCTTTATAAATTCCGCAAGGCGTAATAATGGTTACTGTATATTGCGTAGTAACTGTAGGATGCGCATAGGTACTGTCCGATGAAGGATTTGTAAGTGTTGCAGACGGAGCCCACGAATACGCGGCCGGAACATTACAGGTAGCTATTAACAGCGCACTGTCTCCTGCAT
>DATHOL010000004.1:0-4909 GCA_035484895.1 Bacteroidia bacterium
TTTTAAGTTATTATGGCCCTCACGATGTATTTATTCTGAATGATACCAAGGTATTTCCGGCCCGTTTGTTTGGTAAAAAAGAAAAAACAGGCGCTAAAATTGAAGTATTCCTGTTGAGAGAACTGAACCGCGAAAGTTTCCTGTGGGATGTATTGGTTGACCCGGCCCGTAAAATCCGTATTGGCAACAAACTCTATTTTGGCGACAATGAGGAATTAGTAGCTGAGGTTATTGATAACACTACATCACGCGGAAGAACCTTGCGTTTCCTGTTTGATGGTACCTATGAAGAGTTTAAGAATATCGTTTACACCTTGGGCGAAACACCACTTCCAAAATATATTAAAAGGGAAGTGAAAGATTCTGATAAGGACCGTTACCAAACTGTTTATGCTACTAATGAGGGTGCTGTAGCTGCTCCTACTGCCGGACTCCACTTCAGCAAAGAGCTGATGAAGAGAATGGAACTGAAAGGAATAGAATTTTCCAATGTAACCTTGCACGTGGGTTTGGGAACTTTCCGCCCGATAGAAGTGGAAGATTTGAGCAAGCATAAAATGGATTCGGAGCAGATGATGATTACGCAAGATGCTGCCGATATTGTAAATAAAGCCAAGATTGAGAAGAGAAAAGTCTGCGCCGTGGGAACTACCAGTATGCGCGCTATTGAAACCTCTGTTTCTACCGATGGTTTATTAAAACCATTTGACGGCTGGACAAACAAATTTATCTATCCTCCTTACGATTTCCGCATTGCCAACAGTATGGTTACCAATTTCCATATTCCCGGTTCCAGCCTGTTAATTATGGTTTGCGCTTTTGGCGGATATGATTTGATAATGAAAGCTTACAAAGAAGCTATTAAAAATAAGTACAAGTTCTTCTCGTATGGCGATGCCATGCTTATCCTTTAAAAGGTAGATGCCCGATAACGGTCAAAAAAGATATGCCTTAATTATGGCAGGAGGCAGCGGAATGAGGATGAATAGTCCTGTTCCCAAGCAATTCCTGAAATTAGACGGAAAGCCTATTTTGCTGCATAGCATCAACAAATTTTTGGATACCGACCCGAATATTGAAATCATATTGGTCCTTCCAAAAGACTATATGAAATACTGGGAGGCTTTGTGTGCAGAATATTTGTTTCACAAACCCATAAAAATTGCAGAGAGTGGCGAAACCCGCTTCCATTCTGTTAAAAATGGGCTGGAGTTAGTTACAGAAGAAGGCATTGTAGCTATTCACGATGCAGTTCGTCCCCTGGTGAGTGCCAAAACCATACTGGCAACCTACAAAGCTGCTGAAATGTATGGTAATGCCGTTCCGGCCGTTCCTATTAATGATTCTATACGGCAAATAGAATCTACACGAACAATCGCAGTGGACAGATCCCGTTATTGCGCTACACAAACACCACAATGCTTCCGTTCCGATATTATTAAAAAGGCTTACCTGCAGGAATATCATTACACTTTCACCGATGATGCTATGGTGGTGGAAGCTATGGGAGAGAATATCCATTTGGTGGACGGCAATGCAGAGAATATTAAAATTACCAGTCCCAAGGACCTTGCTATTGCCGAAGTTTTGCTGAAAGCAGACGGGCAATTCCTTACTACTAAATAAGTCGGAGCCCGACTGGCAATCATGAAAAACTCCTACTAAATAATAGCGTACCTTTGCAGCTATGGAAAAATCGGGAATAACACCGAAAAATATTCGCCACCTTGAATTAGCTGAAATAACTGCTTGGTTCAAGGCAAAGGGCGAACCTTCTTTCCGCGCGAAACAGGTATATGAATGGCTTTGGCAAAAGTCGGCGCATTCGTTTGACGATATGACCAACCTGCCGAAGAGTACCCGTGAGGCATTGAAAACCGATTTTGTAATCAACGCTTTTGCAAGTGTAATATCGCAAGTCAGCACCGACGGAACTATAAAAAATGCTTTCCATTTGTATGATAACAAACGGGTGGAAGGGGTATTAATTCCTGCGGAAAAGCGTATGACCGCTTGCATTTCATCGCAGGTGGGTTGCAGCCTGGAATGTAAGTTCTGCGCTACCGGACGCATGAAACGTGAACGCAATCTCGGCGCTGATGAAATTTATGATGAGGTAGTTTATATACAGAAACAGACACTCGAAAAGTATAATACACCCCTTACCAATATTGTGTTTATGGGCATGGGCGAACCCTTGCTCAACTATAACAATGTAATGGAAGCCATTAATAAAATCACTTCACCGGAGGGATTGAATTTTGCGGCGCAACGGATTACCGTCTCCACCGCCGGTGTTACCAAAATGATAAAAAAATTGGGCGATGATAATGTACGTTTCAATTTGGCAATATCGCTGCATGCTGCTACCGATGAGAAACGCAGCAAGATAATGCCGATCAACGATACGAACAAACTGGAAGACCTGGCAGATGCGTTAAAATATTTTTATAGCAAAACCGAAACAAAAGTCACGTACGAATATATTGTATTTAAAGACTTCAATGACACGATGGGCGATGCCTATAAGCTGGCAACGTTTTGCAAAATAGTACCATGTAAAGTAAACCTGATAGAATATAACCCTATTGATAAAGGCGAATTCCAGCAAACCAGTCCGGAACGGATGGGTTCTTTTGTAAAACTATTACGCAGCAAAGGAATCATCGTAAATACCCGCCGCAGCCGCGGAAAAGATATTGATGCCGCTTGCGGGCAATTGGCGAATAAGTTGCAAGAGGCGGGGGTGGCGAATTAATCCCGAAGGGATGTAATTATTATAGTTATAATTATTTAATGAATTTAAAAACCCCGTAGGTGGTGATATAATAATGTCACCCTTTCAGGGTTTGAAATGCATGGTAGTAGCCAAATACTATAATAATTACATCCCTTCGGGATTAAATACAAAATACATTCAGGCTAAAACCAAAAGAGGTTGGCATTTTTATCCACGGCATAAGGGTAATGGCAACCGTTAACCAATGCCAAACAATAAACCGGTGATTCCACAAATAATAGATGTTACTCCTAATATGTAATAATAAGTAGTAAGTATTCTATCCCAAAAGGAGTCTTTAGGGTTTGCGAAGTTCTTTGAAATTTTAATTAGTACTATCCCCAAAACAACTAACCCGATTGAAAGATAATAAAACCAAGTAGGCGTTTTTACCCAATGTGCACATACTTTGTATATAAATATTATTAAACTCCCAATTCCAGCTATAGTTGACCATGTCCCTAATCTTTGATAATTTCCTTCTCGAAGTGTTCTATGCCATGGTGTGGCTGAAGGGTCAATAGACCTTCTCCACAATTTTAGCATGTATATACCAAAGAGGATAAAACATAGTGACATAAGATAAGACCACCATGGGGGCTCAGGTATTGGATTCATGTCTTTTTATATTTCCCTCTCCACAAACTTCACTCCTAATCCTTCTAATTCACTTAATAGAGGTTCGTATATTTCCTTCACCGTTGGAGTTTGAACTCCGGTGAGTTTTATGTTGCCTTCGAGTATGAGTTTGGTAATTATGCCAACGGGCAAACCAACTGTTTTTGCCATTGCGGTGTGTACGGCATCATCTCCTTTTACCACTAACGAGGAATTCAGTTTATGTGTTTTGTTTTGTAGCACATATTCAAACTGGTGCTGCATAACAATCATATCTATATCACCTTCTTTCAGTTTCCATTTGTCTTCCAAAAGGGTTTGCAGCATTAAAGCGGGTGAGGCATTTTTAACGCCAAGTACAGTATCGTTAAATAGTCCGAGCCATTCTATTTTGTATAGAATTTCGTTGTTAATTTCATGGCCTAAGTAATCTAACAGCCGGGTTTCAGTATCCGCTTTTTCAGCCGGTAAAAACAATTCCAAAAATTCTTTATTGCTTAATTTTTCCGAGCCAGGAATGATGTAGGTATCATCTGTCATTCCCAATTGTACAAGCGCATTCCAGGCTTCGCAATAGCCTTCTTTGCGCAAGGTGCCACGTATTATGGTTTGCACATCTTCTATTCCATAAACGGAACGATAGCTCAAGGAATCGCGGTTGGCATAGCCTTCAAAATCGCCGTAGTCATCTATGTTTATTGGTTCTGTCCGTGTAAAAAGTTTGTGGTACGGAATGAATGCATACCTGCCATTCTCCAAATAACGGGCTGTTCCTTGTCCTGCTAATATTACATTGCGAGGGGCCCAGGTAAACTTATATCCCCAGGGATTATCGTCCGATTCAGGAGCAATCAATCCGCCGGTATAAGATTTAAAAACGGTTAGTTTTCCGCCTTGTTCTTTAATGTGGTCAATAATTTTCATGGCGGAGGCATGGTCTATCCCCGGGTCCAAACCCGATTCATTCATTAAAATGATCCCCGCTTTTTTAGCCGCTTCATCCAGTTCTTTCATCTCCGGTGAAACATAGGAAGCCGTCACCATGTGCTTTTTTAACTCAACACAAAGCGCAGCAATACCGGCATGCAAATATGCGGGTAACATGGAGATAACCAAATCGGCCTGTCCAATTTCATGGCGGGTTTTAAATTCATCACCCGTATCTAAAAATATGGCTCGGGAGCGTGGATGGTTATTGGTTTTTTGTTGTGCCAAATCCAATGAAGCATCGGCAACAGTAACTTCATAATCATTAATTACTGCTGTTCTTAAAAGATAATCTATCAAAGAGGAAGACGAGCGCCCTGCGCCGAGGATAAGTATTTTTTTCATTTAACAAAAGTATAAAACAGATTGTTTATCATATTTCTAATTTGTTTTTAAATTGAATTCACGAGCCCTTCGGGGTTCCTCATTTCATTCGGAATGACAATATTCATTTAACAAATGGGTGATTTTATGGCGCGGGCAAAGCCCGCGCCATAAAATCACTTTCTGCACACAGATATTGTT
>DATHOL010000005.1:0-2809 GCA_035484895.1 Bacteroidia bacterium
AATGGGTCTGTTGTCAATTCTGCATTAGGAATGGTTGTAGTGCCTTCCGGATATGTGAAGTCCTCCCCAAGTTTAAGTGCCTCATATGAGGCAATAGGTATTTTAAGCGCCTCTATTTTTTCTTTAATTAGTTTTCTGGGCCGTTGCGTTTCTTCGAAAACAAAACCGCAGCACTGAATGGAATGTTTTAAAATAAGTGTGGATATTTTCACCTTTTCATCTTCAAATAACAATACAGGTTCCGAAAAATTAAGCGGATGAAAAACCACAGGATATTTCAGAGTAGTATGCGAATGCTTATTACTTATATCCAGAATCTGGTGCAAGCCTTCGTCAGCGTATAAATGCAAGGGCTCAGTGCGGCCAAGTAAATGCATGCTTGCCATTAGTCCGGGCAAGCCCAGGTAATGATCGCCATGCAAATGGGAAATAAAGATATGATCTATCCGTTGAAATTTTATTGAAAACCTGCGGAGTTGCATTTGGGCTCCTTCGCCGCAATCAACTAAAAAGAACCGGCCTGCAATATGAACTAGTTGTGAACTGGGATAACGCCCGAAAGCGGGAAGCGCGGAGCTACAGCCTAGAATTGTAACATCAAAGGCATCCACAGGATTACTTACTGGCTTCTACCTCGCCGAGGAGCTTTATTCCATCGTCTACCGAAAGAGCAGAATGCAGAATGCTGTCTAACTGCGAAATAAGAATTAATTTTTTCACAGGCTCACGCACACCGGTAATTACCAGTTTGCCGCCGGCATTTTTGCATAACCGGTTACCCACCAAAATTGCGCTTAAGCCCGATGAATCGCAATAGCGGGAATCTGATAAATCAAGAATAATATTTTTTGCACCTTCTGAATTAATATTAACCAGGTGCGCTTTAAGGTCGGGGGCTATTATGGAATCGAGCTTTTCTGCCTGAATCCGAACGACCATACAGTTTTTGTGTTTTTCTACCTTCAGGGCCATGGTGTATTTTTTTTTACAAATTTACAGATTTAATTGAGTTGACGTTACACTTTAACTATTGTTTTTATCTTTTAGTTCCTTCAGGAACTTAGAAACATAAATAAAGTCCTGTAATTCCTTATTATCGGTATTCAGTATGGTTTTATTAGAACCTTCCCACCATTTCTGGTTGTTGCAGATAAACACCACCTTCTCCCCTATTTCCATCACCGAATTCATATCATGGGTTATAACAATGGTGGTCATTTGATACTCATCGGTTATTTCCTTTATCAGCATGTCTATCAGAATAGATGTTTTAGGGTCGAGGCCTGAGTTTGGCTCATCACAAAACAGGTATTTCGGATTAGGAGCAATGGCACGGGCAATAGCCACCCGCTTTTTCATTCCACCGCTCAATTCAGATGGGTAAAGGTTTCCAGCATCTTTCAAATTTACCCTTGAAAGGCAAAACCGGGCTCTTTCCTTTTGCTCTTCTTCACTCATTTCAGTAAACATGGCCAGCGGAAAGGTGATATTTTCTTCTACAGTTTTTGAATCAAACAAAGCGCCGCCCTGAAAAAGCATTCCAATTTCCTTGCGTAAATTTTGTTTTTCTTTCGGCCCCATTTTCAGTGCATCCTTACCGTCAAAAAGCACTTCGCCGGTATCGGGCTGTGTAAGCCCTACTATGCATTTCAGCAATACGGTTTTACCGGAACCGCTCTCTCCTATTATAAGGCTGGTTTGTCCACGTTCGAACTTACACGATACATTTTGCGTAACGTGCCTTCCGTTAAAGCTTTTATTTATGTTTTTCAACTCTATCATATTCCTAGGAAAGCAACAGTTGGGTTAAAATAAAGTTGAAAATCAATATCAATATGCTGCAATAAACTACTGCCCGGGTACTTGATTTGCCTACTTCCAGGGCTCCTCCCTCGGTATAATAGCCGTGATAAGCCGATACCGAAGCAATGATAAAGGCAAATACCACTGTTTTAATAAGGGCGTATGTTATATTAAAGGAATTAAACTGGTATTGTATCCCGTAAACAAATTGGTAGGTGCTTACCACCCCTGCGAGTGTCCCTAAGAACCAGCCTCCGGCAATACCCAGAAACATACTGATTAGAATAAGAAAGGGATTAATAAGCATGCAAGCCACTATCTTGGGAAGAACTAAAAATGAACGGGAGTTTACACCCATAATTTCCAGCGCATCTATCTGTTCGGTAATGCGCATGGTTCCTATTTCGGAAGCAATGTTGGAGCCTACTTTTCCGGCCAGGATCAAACTTATAATGGTAGGTGAAAATTCGAGTATTACGGAATCGCGGGTAGTATATCCTATGGCATACAGCGGCACCCAGGCGCTGGTGAAGCCAAAAGCCGCCTGTATGGTTATTACCGCACCCATAAAGAGGGATATGATAGCGACAATGGGCAAAGAGGTAATTCCCAGGTTGTCTATTTCATGAAAAAGCTCCTTTCTGAAAACAAGCCATTTCACCTGTAGAGAGAATACTCTTTGAAGCATGGAGAAATAACGGCCTATATGGAAAAAAAATCTGTTGAACATATATTCCGGCCGAAATTAGCTATTTTTGAAATACCAGTAAATGAGTTGTTGGTATTCAATTCCATTATATATTTGCAAATATGGCGAAAAAAACAAAAAGATTTTTACTGATTATTACGGTACTAACTACTATGCAATTGCTTACGGGTTGCTTTATTTTCAGAGGTAAAAACCATTGCGGTACCTGCCCCAATTTCAGCACGCATAACCCGCATTACCACTAGCATCTGCTAAATGAAGAATGAAAAATGAAGAATTTACTCTCATACTTCATGC
>DATHOL010000006.1:0-8862 GCA_035484895.1 Bacteroidia bacterium
GGGTTATATATAGCAACGAAGAACAGCAACAAAATGAAAAGCGGAAAGCAGAAGCGGAAAAACTTACCCGCGAAGCTGAACTTTTCAAACTGCGCAAACAATTGCATCCTCACTTTTTATTTAATAGTTTGAATTCGATAAGTTCCCTCACTATAGCGCGCCCGGAAGAGGCACGCCTGATGGTGCAGCAACTCGCTGACTTTTTAAGAGGCACTCTAAAAAACGAAGAAGAATTGCAAGTAACCCTGGAAGAGGAATTGCGCTTATTGCAATTATATCTCGATATTGAAAAAGTGCGTTTTGGCCACCGGCTCGATACCCTGATTGAAAAAGATGAAATTTGTTTGTCTGCCAAAATACCGCAATTACTTTTGCAGCCTATCGTAGAAAATGCCATTAAGTTCGGACTTTACGACACTACCGAAAAGGTATTGATAAAAATAACGGCCAAAAAGAATGACCACCTGCTTACTATTTCAGTTCAAAATCCTTTTGACCCCACTACGTCTTCCTCTCAGAAAGGTACCGGTTTCGGGTTGACATCCATCTCCCGGAGGCTGTATCTTTTATTTGGACGAAATGATTTATTGGAAACAAAAGCTGAAGGCAACATATTTATAACCACCGTGAAAATACCCCAATAATATGGCAAAAGAAATTACTACGGAAATTACGATAAAAGCATCACCCGAAAAAGTTTGGGCAATTCTTACTGACTTTGAAAGCTACCCCACCTGGAACCCTTTTATAAAATCACTTTCAGGAAAAGTGGCTGTAGGAAAAAAGATAAATGTGAAGTTGGAGCCTCCCGGTTCCAAAGCAATGACATTTACTCCTACGGTACTTGCGTTTAATAAAAACAAAGAATTACGTTGGCTAGGTCAATTAGTTTTCCGTGGATTGTTTGACGGTGAACATAAATTTGAAATTACGGATAACGGAAACGGCACTAGCCTTTTCAGGCAGAGTGAAAAATTCAATGGAGTACTCATCCCATTATTTAAAAAGATGCTTGATACCAATACTGTTGATGGCTTCAACCAAATGAACCGAAAACTGAAAGAATTAGCGGAGAAAACAACACCCACATTCAGCCTATGATTAAAGTAATTATTATTGATGATGAGCCCCTGGCAAGGGATTTGATAAAAGAATACTTGCATGCTTATGCCTTTTTAACAGTGGTAGCAGAGTGCGGAGATGGCTTTGAAGGAATGAAAGCAATTACACAACTCCAGCCCGATTTAATTTTTTTGGATGTGCAAATGCCAAAAATAAATGGCTTTGAAATGCTTGAGCTATTGAATACGCCTCCTTCAGTTATTTTTACCACCGCTTTTGACGAATATGCCATAAAAGCTTTTGAAGCACATGCTCTTGATTACTTATTAAAACCTTTCAGCAGAGAGCGATTTGACAAGGCGGTTCAAAAATGGCACAAGCACCACAGCACTACTGTTCCAAACCCTGGCCTGCGGGAATTGAATGAAGAAACATTTGCATTATTACCTGAACAACAAACCCGTGTAGTGGTAAAAACTGGAAATAACATCCGCATTATTCCTATGCAGGAAATTTTGTACTTACAGGCAGATGATGACTATGTAAAAATTCATACCAAAGAAGGTTCCTTCCTGAAAAAGAAAACTATAAGCTATTTTGAAAATGTAATGGATACTACGCAATTTGTTCGGGTTCACCGCTCCTATATTGTGCAGGTGCAACAGGTAACACGCATTGAACCTTATGAAAAAGATGGACACATAGCCATACTAAAATCAGGCGAAAAAATACCAATTAGTAAAACGGGGTATCCTAAACTGAAAGCTATACTCGGACTATAACATTTATCGTTAAAAGAGCATGATAGAAATTTTCAAAACAAATGTCGGGAACAAGCGGGCGGCCAAAGTAATTCTTGAAGAAATTGGCTTGCACCATCCGGATTATAAATGCAATTTCGACTTGGAAGATTGCGACAAAGTGCTCCGGATTGAAAATGCAAGCGGCAATATAGACGCGGGCTTGATAATTGAAATACTACATACCAGAAGCTACAATTGCGAAATTTTGATGTAATGCTCACTTATCTGCAGACAGCAGATATTTTTTATGGTTGAAGTGAAAAGTGTATCCCACATTGGCAATATTCTCATAGGTGCCAAAAGCCTGATGGGCAGTTCCTCCGTATATTTCAAGGCCTGAATACCTGGCATAGTCAAGTTTGTTGCAATATTCCAGGTAAATATGCTGAAACAAGACGACTTTGATTGTAGCTTCCACTCCCGTGTTCCAGCCTCCCAATTGAAATTGACGGCGATTGTCGTTTCCAAAAATGGTATTATCCACATGCGGCACCACGGGCCCTACACCTGCTTTTACTAATCCGTCTATTCTAAATTTTTTATCTTTCGTGGAAAAAAGTGTGAATTTCTTTACGAGGTTAAAAAGGAAAAAATTGGCCCCGTTATTTAAAAAATACCGCAGGGTGGAATTATTGATATTTACGGTTGTATCCACAGTTCTGCCGTGAAGCGTTCCACTTACTATTACATTATAACCTTGCGCCACTATATATTTTGTGTGGTCAAAATTCAGTTCAATGGCAAGGTCCTGCTTTTTATTAAAAAAATAACCTATACGGTAATTATACTGGGGTATGGTGGCCGGTACACTAAACATATTATTCCATCCAATATGGTCGTGTGCCACTAAATTGTTGAATGCAAAATTATTGTTCATTCCAGGCTGAACAACATATATGGTGCTGTTGGTGTATGCTTCCTCATTATATCCCCAGGAAGCATAAAAACTGCCATTTTTAACAAATTTCCTGTGCTTGGCGGAGTCAGAATGTTGTGCAACAGAAGTAAAACTAACTATGCAAAAGACAATAACAGTACCTAAATATTTTTTCAGAAACAGAAATTTTTATTACTATTTATACTCGTTTGATTTTAAACTGCCAAAGTATACAATGTTCAATGATTTGCGATAGATTAAAATCATATATTGTAATGATTTCTTATAATACCTAACTTTGTATGACAGCCTTTAGGTAATGAAAGACAAAATTATTAAAACCACTTGTTGTATATCCGGCGGCGGCCCTGCCGGAATAATGCTTGGATTTATCCTGGCGCGTGCCGGCATAGAAACAATGGTATTGGAAAAGTGGCCTGATTTTTTTCGTGATTTCAGGGGGGATACTATTCATCCATCGGTGATGGAAATTCTTAATGAGCTTGGCCTGCTGAAAGAATTTTTGAAGCTTCCGCATAATAAAGTGGAGCGGATTGAAGGCGATATAGGCAATGAAAAAGTGATTATCGGTGATTTTACACATTTAAAAACTCCGTGTCCCTATATTGCACTTATTCCGCAATGGGATTTTTTGAATTTCATAGCTACAAAAGCAAAAAAATACCCGGCATTTCACTTACTAATGGAAACGGAAGCCATAGATATTATTAAAGATGGCAAAAAAATTACAGGGGTAAAAGCAAAAAATAATGAAGGGCATTTTGAAATCCATTCTTCGCTTGTCATTGCGGCTGATGGGCGCAGTTCCACCATACGGGAAAAAAGCGGGCTTAAAAAAATATCGAGCGGTGCGCCTATGGATGTATTATGGTTCAGCATTTCCCGGAAAGAAACTGATTCCGCGACCGTGTTCGGCAAAGTGGATTTAGGAAGGATCCTGATTATGTTGAATCGAAACGACTATTGGCAATGTGGTTACCTGATTCGCAAAGGTGATTTTGAAAAAATAAAAAATGCCGGTTTAAATTTGTTTCATGCTGATATAGTTGAAATAATGCCTATGCTTGCTGACCGCATCGGCGAAATTAAAGAATGGGAACAGGTAAAACTTTTAACTGTAACAGTCGACCATCTTCCAACATGGCATAAGGATGGTTTGCTTTGTATAGGCGATGCAGCACATGCTATGTCGCCCATAGGTGGCGTAGGAATTAATTTAGCTATACAAGATGCAGTTGCTGCCGCTAATATTCTTGTACCGGCCTGTTTGAATAATTCAGTGGAACAAAATACACTTGCTAAGGTTCAAAAACGGCGTATGTTACCTGTTCGGTTAATTCAGCGGGTGCAGGTGTTCATACAAAATAATGTAATACACCGTCTACTTGGAAAACCGGGACATATAACATTACCCCTGCCTCTGAAAATATTAAAACGATTCCCTGTTTTGACACGCATCCCGGGCTACCTGGTGGGCATTGGCTTCCGCCCCGAACATATTAAAACACCTGATGTTTTAAAAACTCATTCCAAATAGAGCCAATATTTTCCTTGCAAGCGTAGCCGAAATTTTTTCGTTCGATTCATGCGTCCAGCCTGCAATGTGCGGGGTTAGCACTACACGGTCGCTCTTGGCTAAATAATGAAATGACTCCGGTAGTTTGTTTTTATCTAATCCTTCAAAAGAGAGGCTTTCATATTCTATAACATCAATACATGCGCCAATAACCTTGCCGCTTTTCATGCAAGCAACAAGGTCGTCGGTCACTACCTGTTTCCCACGCGATGTATTAATAAAGTAGATGCTCTTTTTGAATTTTTCTAAGAAAGTACGATTGACAATACCTATTGTTTCTTCGGTTAGAGGAAGATGGATACTCAATACATCCGTCTTTTCATAAAGCTCATCGAGATTAGTTTCCTTCACAAATTCATTGGAGTAATTTTTTTTATATTTGTCATAAGCTAAAACTGTGCAATCAAATCCTCTTAGCCGTTGTGCAAATGCACTTCCCATGTTTCCATAACCTATTATCCCGACTGTTTTGCCTTGCAATTCCACTCCTCTGTTACCTTCCCTAACCCATAATCCTTCACGCACTTCGCGGTCAGCCCGGCAAATATTATTAAACAGGCAGAGCAACATTCCAAGCGCATGTTCGCCAACCGCATCACGGTTTCCTTCTGCTGATGGCAAACATTTTATGCCTTTGCTTTCAGCATAAGTCACATCTATATTCTCCATACCTGCACCTGCCCTTGCAATAAATTTCAAGTTCGTTCCTTTATCTATTAATTCCTTATCCAGCTTAATGCGGCTGCGGATAACAACCCCATCAAATTTATGCAGCTCCTCCCCTATTTTCCCGCGGCTCCATTCATATTGCAAATGGCATATAAATCCACGTGCTTCCAACTCTTTTTGCAATAGCGGATGAACGGAATCAATGAAAAGGATATTAATAGGCGAAACCATAAAAACTTATTTATAAACGCGAAAATACAAAGTTAAATCCATAAAAAAAGCCTCTCGCGAGGCTTTTACTTGTTACAACTTATTTCTACATTTTCTTATCCCCCTCAGGAGCTTTTGTCTTTGTGGTATCACCCGCCATTCCCGGCATCATTCCGAGTTGAGTCATCATTTTCATCTCATCCATATATCCCCAATGTTCAGTTGCTTTGCCATTTTTGAAACGTACAATATCCACCCCATCCACATTGATTTTTTTACCGGTAGCTGGCATGCCCATCACAGAACCTGTATTGGTTCCTGTAAAGGTATATTGCGTAGTTACAGAATTTGAGTCTGCTATCATAAAATTTATTTTGCAATTCAAATCCGGATATCCTTTAATAAAATCTTCCCAACCTTTTCTCAATCCGGTGCGGTCAGGGGTATATCCCGGGTCAACACAATGCTCCACATAGTCTGATGCAACAAGTGAATCAACCATATTGGTATTGTGCTTGTTTATTACTTCCTCGTAGAATTTACGCGTCATATCCATATTTTTTGTGGCACGGTCATCTGTAACATTTTTGTTACCGGGAGGCATACATGCAGAAAAGGCTGCTGCAATGGCTATTGTTGTAATTATTTTTTTCATGGTAGTTAGATTTTGGTTTAGATATTCAAATGTACAAAAATATTTATTCCTTTTTATCCTTGGTTTTATCTTCTTCCATAAATTCAGAATTACCTCTTATTCTCCCCATATAAGTTGTTGTTCCATATTTTCTCCTGATTCTTTCCGCTAATATTATTCCCAAAATGGCACCAATTATCATTAATAAGATACACAACCAACCATCGTTAGTGTTATTGAAATATAGTATGATACCAATAATGCTAAGGGGTATAAATGGCGCAAGGAAAATTTGGAACCAATATATTACCTCCATTATATCATCCATACTACTTATATTATTTGCCAAATTTACAATATCCTGTATTTCCACAATATCATTTAGCTTTGCACCGCACCATGACACAACCTCTCAAAAAAAATATCGCAATCCTTGGCTCTACAGGCTCCATTGGCAAACAGGCCCTGGATATTGTAAAAGCTAATCCTGACAAGCTGCAGGTAGAGGTATTGAGTGCCGAAAACAATGCCGACCTGCTCATTCAACAAGCTATTGAGTTCTCTCCTAATGCGGTTGTAATTGGCAGCGAAGAAAAATATCAATATGTAAAAGATGCCCTGCTAAAGCACGATATAAAAGTCTATGCCGGTGCTGATGCGCTTTGCCAGGTGGTGCAAATGGAAAGTATCCACATGGTGCTGGCTGCCATTGTCGGCTTTGCCGGATTGCGTTCTACATTAGCAGCTATTGAAGCAGGCAAGCAAATAGCACTCGCCAATAAAGAAACCCTGGTAGTAGCGGGGGCATTGGTTACCGAAGCCGCCAAAGCAAAAGGAGTAAATATTTATCCGGTTGATTCGGAACACTCGGCTATATTTCAATGCTTAGTCGGCGAGTTTCATAATAAAATTGAAAAGATAATACTTACCGCGTCCGGTGGGCCTTTCCGGGGAAAAGATGCAGCGTTTTTAAAAACAGTTAAGAAGGAAACTGCCCTGAAACATCCTAACTGGAACATGGGCGCTAAAATTACCATCGACTCTGCAACCCTTATGAATAAAGGGCTGGAGATTATTGAAGCGGCATGGCTCTTCGCACTTAAACCGGAACAAATTGAAGTGGTTATTCATCCTCAATCAATTATTCACTCACTCGTACAGTTTGAAGATGGCTCTATCAAAGCCCAATTGGGCTTGCCTGATATGAAATTGCCTATTCAATATGCTTTCTTCTATCCTAATAGGGTTCATTCATCTTTCAAGCGTTTTGATTTTGCATCATATCCGTCATTAACCTTTGAAAAACCTGATTTTACTGTATTCCCTGCCATACAATTAGCATTTGATGCAATGAGTAAAGGTGGTAATATGCCCTGTATTTTAAATGCTGCTAATGAGGTTGCGGTACATTCATTTTTAAAAGATGAGATAGGATTTACTGATATTCCAGCAGTGGTTGAAAAATGCATGGAAAAAGGAACCTTCATAGCTAAACCTACCCTTTCTGATTACTTAGAAAGCGATAAGGAAACCAGAATTATAGCCGGTACGCTTTGTAAATAAGGCGTACATGTGTAAAAATTCAACTCCTTTTTTGGCTTACTTGAGGGCTTTATAAAGGCTTTTATCGAAATTTTCATTTAATTTTTGTATCGAACTTATTTTTGGTCTTGTAGCCAAGTTTTTGGGAATTCGTTTAACCTGTGAATTATGCAATTATTTCCAATCCATTTGTAATAACAGCCAAAACTAAAGCATGCAATTTTGCATCTTCAAAAATAAAAGTTGGATGAAAAACTTTACAATCTCATATAAAGCAATTTTTATTATTCCTTATATTTTACACTGCACCAGCAGTTATGGGCAAGATACTATTCTACATAAAAATGAATCACCCTATAAATTGAAGCCCTGGGTGGATGTACCTGTTGTTACTACCTGTGCTGCCTGGTCGGGTTATATGTTAACTCAAATATATACCAAAGGGCCCTCTACAACGGAACAGATACTTAGCCAGGATATAAATAGTATTAATCCCTTGGACAGAATGGCCATATACCCATATAACAGCCAACTGGATAAAATGAGTTATTATCCTTTTTATGCAGCTTTTCCGCTCCCATTTGTCTTTATGCTTACGGGCAAACACATGCGGCATGATTTTTTAAAAATCAGTTTTTTATATTTAGAGGCCCTGTCTGTTACAGGTTTCTTAGGAGGCTCAGCCACCTATTTTGTTAACCAGTACAGGCCTTACGTCTATACCCCTGGGACTACCCTGGATAAAAAGGAAACACAAAATGCTAAAAATTCATTTTACGCCGGCCATGTAGAAGTTATTGCCGTTTCCACCTTCTTTATTTCGGAGGTATATGCAGGTTATTATCCGGAATCAAAAATAAAGTGGGTGTTTTTCGGCCTTGCAGGCTTATCTACCGCAGGTATGGGCTATCTTAGAATACGTGCCGGAATGCATTTTCCTTCCGATGTTTTATTGGGAGCTACCGCAGGGGCTTTATCGGGGATATTGGTACCCTATTTTCATAACCACAAAATAATCAAAAATAATAATCTGACTGTAGTGCCTTTTGGCAGTACAACTGCCCAAGGGCTTTCCATGACTTATACATTAAATAAATAAAATGAAAACCATTTTCCAAGCTATTGCAATTGGCACAATATTTATCGCCTCAGCAGTAAAAACAGAAGCTCAAAATTTAGAATTAGGCTTTCGTTATGAACCGGAATTTTCTGTTTTGATGAATAAAAATGACGCTAATGCAGGCCCTGCATTAACTACTACAAATCATTTCACCTATATTAATTTTGGAATAGGCGGTGTTTATAACTTCAGCAATCATGTTGGATTGGCAGTGGATGTTTTGTGGTCGAGAGAAGGCCAGGCATTCACCGGAAATTTTAATGGCACTCCACCTGACGGGGCTACATACAGCTCCGTTGTAAGTACCCAGCTATTTCTTAACAATGAAGTTATTGTGGGAAATTATGT
>DATHOL010000007.1:0-2536 GCA_035484895.1 Bacteroidia bacterium
ATTACCTTGTGTACTTTCCCGCCGGCATATCTGGAGCCTAAAACAACGTCGGCAAATCCTTCCATTATAGGTTTCAGCAAACTGTCTATCTCCCGCGGGTCAAGTTCCAAATCGCCATCCTGCACAATTAAGTAATCTCCCGTTGCCATGCTAATGCCCGAATGTATGGCTGCACCCTTGCCTTCATTTTTTGTTTTGTGCAGAACCCTGATTTGAGACCGGCTTGAAAGGGCATCGGTACGTTGGTTGAAATCTACCAAATACTCATCCAGGATAGTTTTCGTGTTATCGGTTGAACCGTCATTAATTACAAGTATTTCTTTTTCTATAGGGTATGAGAATGGGGCCTCAATTACTTTCTCTAAAATCTGTACTATTGTACCTGCCTCATTATAAGACGGTATCAATATGGATATTTTTGCCATAAACTTTTAAATAGGGACTAAATTTAACTCTATATATTTGCAAATATGCAAAATTGATACTTACCATGTTCAAAGACAAAAAATTCCTTGTATCCTGTTTAGGGCTTTTCCTTCTTGTTTTCATTACGTATTCCAATCACTTTCAAAATAGTTTTCATTTTGACGACTCACACAGTATTGAAAACAACGGATATATAAGAAGCCTCCATAATATTCCCCTGTTCTTTAAATCGGGAACCACCTTCAGTACGTTGCCCTCTAACCAAACCTACCGGCCGATGCTGTCAGTAGTTTATACGTTAGCATATCACCTTGGAGGGGGAGATGTATTTTGGTTTCATTTGATAATTTTTAGTTTTTTCATATTGCTCGGTATTTTAATATTTCTTTTATCCTTTAAAATTTTTGAAATAACTTATCCTGATCTCGGCAATAAATACCTTGCCTTATTTGCAGCCGGCTGGTTTATGGTTAGCACATGCAACTCCGATACGGTTAACTATATTTCATCCTCATCCGACTCTCTTTCCACCTTTTGGGTTATGGTTGCCCTTTGTTTGTTTGTTTATTTTCCTCAAAAAAGAAAATTCTTTTTTTATCTTATTCCCCTCATTATTGCGGCCCTGTTTAAACCTTCTGCTATTGTTTTTCCCGCTCTTTTAGGTATATATGTTTGGTTGTTTGAAAATAAAGAAAGTATTCAGCCCGTTGAAAATAATGAAGGAACTGAAAAAAAGAAAATGTTCTCTCTTTCAAAAATGAAGACGGTTCTTCTGTTAATTCTGCCGTCATTTCTTCTGTGTATTTTGCTTTACGTATTACAAAGTAAATTGAACTCTCCTGACTGGCATCCGAGCGCCTCGCGTTACAACTATTTAATAACACAGCCATTTGTAGCGCTTCATTATTTATTTACATTTTATTTCCCGACAGGCCTTAGTGTTGACCCTGACTGGACAATGCTGAACACCATTTTTGACATATACTTTATTATCGGAATCGCTTTTCTGGTTGTTCTTTGGCGTTTAATTATGTACTGTTTAAAACGCCCTAACTATTACCCTATAGTATTTGGCCTTGTATGGTATATAATTGCTCTGCTTCCTTCGTCGCTAATACCGCTTGAGGAAGTGATGAATGACCACCGGTCGTTCTTTTCAAACATTGGGCTGGTAATTGCAAGTACCTGGATATTGAAATTGATTCTGGAATATTTCAAAAAAAATTACAAGGTGCTTAAAATACCATTTGAACTGTTTATGGTTCTTATCTTATTGCTGAATTCCATTGGAACTTTTGAAAGGAATAAGGTGTGGAAATCTGAAAAAACCCTGTGGTATGACGTTACTATTAAAAGCCCGAATAATGGGAGGGGGCTTATGAATTATGGTAATATTCTGATGGCCGAGGGGAAATATGATGAAGCTGAAATATATTACCAGCAAGCTTTTAAACTATTGCCCTACTATTCTTATTTATTTGATAACATGGCTATTTTGAAAGCAGCCAAAAATCAACCTGATTCGGCCGAAATATATTTTAAAAAGGCAGTGGCTCTTCGCCCGGATGAACCGGCAGTATATTTCTTTTACGCCCGGTTTTTACACCAGCAAAATAATGATAAAGCTGCCATAGATTTGTTAAAGCAATCCCTTATTATCTCTCCTTCGGATGTCGACTCCCGGTATCTTTTAATGAAAATTTATCTGGACGATGAGGATTGGCAAAACTTATCAAACGTAGCCAAAGAGACTCTTGCTCTTTTCCCCGGAGATAACACGGCTAAAACATACCTGGAAAGTTCCATCCTAAAGAAATCAAAGATTGGAGAGGCAATAGAAAACATAAAGCTGCACCCCACTTCCGACAACTATGTTAACCTTAGCTTGCTTTATTTTAACCGCAAAAATTATGATAGTTGCATAAGTACATCCCGACACGCATTAAAAATTGATTCCACAAATATATTGGCTTATAATAATATGGGTTCTGCCTATAATGCATTAAAACAATGGGGTAAAGCTGAAACTGCTTTTACCCATGCATTAGAAATTAACCCAAAATTCCAACTTGCCATTAATAACCTAAAATGGAGCATCGGGCAAAAAAAT
>DATHOL010000008.1:0-3996 GCA_035484895.1 Bacteroidia bacterium
CTATACTTTTCAAACAATGGCGGTACTACATTTGGCCCTGCTTTCTATGTTGACACTACAGGAGCCGGAGCCTATATTGCCGGTACTTTTTTTGACGGGTTGAATATCTATATCTGTACCAATATAGGGCTAATGGTTTCAACTAACGGTGGAACAAGCTGGACAAAACCAACTATGCCGGGTATTCCGGGTGCTACGGAAAATATAATTTCCTGTGCCGGAGGAAAATCAGGAAGCACTACCCGCTTCTTTTGTATAACACAGGGCGCAGGCGATGTATATGTAGGAGAAACGGGAGATAATAACTATGGATACGCCAATGTTTATTCCTTGAACTATGGCGCGGGAAACTGGACTAAAAAAGAGACAGGCATCCTTTCCAACGACCTGCCTTTTTTTGTGGGCATGGCCGGAAATGATATTAATGTAGCATACCTTGCCGGAAATGATAATAATACCCAATTCCCGGAAGTACTTAAAACATCCAATGCAGGCGCTTCGTGGACACATGTATTCAATACTGCAAACAACCAAAATATACATACCGGATATTGCGGTTCGGGTGGAGATTTGGGCTGGAGCTGGGATCAATATTCCTTTGGTTTTACAGTCTGCTTAACCGATACCGCTCATGCCGTACTTACCGGTGAAGGTTTTACCCACGTCACCAGCGACGGAGGTAAAACATGGCAGGATGCTTATGCACCCAGAGCCGACCTGAATACGGCCAATGCAGCTACCCCAAAAGGAAAATATTATCACCCGAATGGAATTGAAGTTACCTCGCAATGGGATTTAATGTGGGCCGATTCAATGAGCCTTTTCTCCGGATGCACTGATATTACCGGAATCCGTAGTATTGACGGAGGAAATTCCTGGTCATTTAATTACACTACATTATCCAATTATAATACGGTTTATAAGTTCTTAAAGAACCCCGCCAATAATGTAATTTATGCGGCTACTTCCAGTATCCATGATATGTATGAAAGCACCCATTTAACTGATAATAATGACGACCATGGCTCCGGCATAGTTGCATTTTCTACCGATGGAGGAACAACCTTCAGCCAAATGCATAGCTTCAATTCACCTGTAATATGGCTTGCGCTTGACCCGACAAATACTGACAGAATGTATGCTGCCGTTGTAAATCATTCCGGTGGAATCGGTGGTATTTGGGTTTCAAATAATATCCATTTAAATGCAGGTTCTACCTGGACTCAATGCAATGCACCTGCCCGGACACAAAGACACCCCTTTAATATTCGTGTTCTAAATGACGGAACAGTTGTAGCATCCTATTCTGCAAGAATAAATACTTCCGGAAAGTTTACAGATAGTTCCGGTGTATTCATAAGTACAGATCAGGGCAATACATGGACAGACCGCAGCGACCCGGGAATGAAATACTGGACAATGGATGTAGTCGTTGACCCTTGGGATGCGGCTCAGAACACCTGGTATTGCGGGGTGTTTGACAACTGGGGCGGGCCCAACAACACATTGGGCGGATTATACCGCACTACCAACAGGGGCGTAAACTGGACTAGAATCGATACCCTTGCACAAGTCTATTCCATTTCATTTGACCCTGTTCACCAAGGGCAGGCATATATTACCACGCAACAGGAAGGTTTATGGTTTTCTTCCAATATTGAAGCGGCTAATCCTACTATCACACTCCTTAATCAATATCCATTCCGAGCGCCAAACAGGGTTTATTTCAATCCATATAACCCTAATCAAGTTTGGGTAAACAGTTTTGGAAACGGCCTGAGAATGGGCGATTTGACAATTACAGGAATCAGCGGTTTGCAAGAAACTTCGGGCGTTACCATTTACCCAAACCCAAACAGGGGAGAGTTTTCTGTAAACTTGAAAAATAATCCCGACAATAAAACAACTTTAGATGTGTACAATCTTTTAGGAGAAAGAATATTTACAACCCAATTGCGTAGCCAAAACTCGCCGATAAATATGGGAATTCAACCCGAAGGTGTTTATATTTATAAAGTTTTAAGTGAACCCGCAGGATTGATAGGCACCGGAAAACTGATGATTCAATAATCGGAGCCGACGGACTATTTTTTATTAAGCATCTTCTAAGCCCCCTACATTTATTGTTGGGGGCTTTTTCGTGTATAAACAAGGCTTTTCGTAAAAAGGGATGATACATCGCAACTCCTGACTATCTTTACACCCTTCATCCGAAGAAAAAATGACATCAAAATATATTGCAGTTTTAATTTTTACTTTTTCACTTTTCACCGCTGTTACAGCACAAAACAAGAGTGCTATAGTTGAAAGCGCTATTCCCGATACGCTTTTGCTGGATGACGGTAAAGTAATAATTACCCATGTTACTGATACCTTAGGCTATGCAGTGGAAATGATAAAACCTCGCTCGAAAAAGCATAAAAAGATAGAAATAGATAAGGGCGATTTATTCCAAATAACCTTTGGGAATAGTGGTAAAAAGATTGTTTTTTATAATTATGATACACTGATTGGCAATGACCTTACAGTGGACGAAGCCCGCAGGTTTATTGAAGGGGAACAGGATGCCCAACGGGGATTTCATGCTTTTGGCACATCGGCCGCAGGTTTTTCGGTGGGTGTTGGTGCTGGCGTAATTGGCTCTTTTTTTGCCCTTGCCCCCCCGTTTATTTTCGCAGGGTTTATGTCGTATAAATATGTTAAAATACGCCACCACAGTGTGCGCAGCATGGAAAACGTCCATCATGATGGCTACCTGTATGGTTATTCCATGGTAGCCCGCCGGAAAAGGTTCTCGAAAGCCTTGTTATGGGGTGGAATTGGAGTGGTTGTAGGCACCGTAGTCCATTATGTTATTGTAAATAATAATTGATTGTATGATAGCGTATCGCTTGTTTAAATACGGGCTGCGTTTTTTTGTCTATTCCAATCTGTTTATAGCATTTTGCATTTTAGCTTATACAGCTAAAACGTCCCTTCTTTTATATGGGAACAATGGCAACATTTATGTAAATAGTTTAGCATTCAGCGCAACACTTTTATTTTATTGTTTTCACCGTATAAACAAACATAAATTTCTAACCACCGGCGAAAACCTGGAAGAACGAAACAACTGGATGGGCCGGAATAAAATTATTTATTATTTCCTGATTGCGTCAGCATTAATATCCTTAGTTATTGAACTGACATTTATGCCAATTAAAGCCTACCTGGTATTTGTTCCTGTTGGCATACTTGGGGTAGGATATACATTCCCCATTATCCCAACAAAGAGTGGTTGGAAACGGCTACGCGACATTTACTGGCTCAAAACCCTTTGGATAGCGTTTGCCTTTTCATGGCTCACTTCCTTTTTGCCTGTTATCTTCAATGAACCTCTTGAATCTATGCTAAAGCCTACGGTTTTATTTGTTTTTTGCAGGAGTTTTCTTTTCCTGTTTGCCATCTGCATTCCTTTTGATATCAGGGATATGAACTTTGATAAAAACAGGAGAGTTAATACCCTTCCGGTAATTGTGGGAGCGAAAACAGCTATTGATATTTCTATTATTTTATTATTAATTTTTATCTCGCTTATCTGCATTCAGTTCCTCTATTTCAACCTTGATATTAAGTTGGCCATTGCCCTATTTGTGTCTGCTATTCTTACTGTAATCTCGTTGCTTTTTGCAAAAACTAAAAGGCCTGCTCTTTTCTATCCATTGCTGTTTGACGGAGCCATGTTATTGCAATGGATTTTAGTAGTTGCCTTTTCACACTATTGAAATAAATATATTTGCCAAATAAAATTAAAAATGAAAAGTGATAAGCGAAAAATAAAATTCAAGAGTATTCCATTTTTCATTTTTAGTTTTTCACTTTTCATTTCCGTAAGCGGGCAAACATGGTCAATTGTAGGTTCAGGAGTTAAAGGCAGCTACACCCCCATGTACGTTTTTAATGGAAAACTCTATGCCGCAGGTATGGATAGTGTTGGCAAGAAAGCAACCCATATAG
>DATHOL010000009.1:0-4373 GCA_035484895.1 Bacteroidia bacterium
TTTTTCGCAGCTTCTATTTTGACGCGCTGTATATATTCTATAGGGCTATTGCCGCAGGCTTTTTTGAACCGGCGCTCAAAGTTTCGTCTGCTGATGGAGAACTTTTCTGCCAGGTCATCTATTGTTAGTTTTTCGGTATAATGCTTCTCGATAAATTGTTGCGCTTCACGTACCAGGTCATCGGTATGGTCTTTCTGCCCGTTAAATATCGCAAACTGAAGCTGGTTGTACCTGTCTATTTCTATCTCAAAAAGCTTAGAACAGTAGATTGCCACATGTCGCCCGCAGTATTTCTCTACCAGATAGATGATCAGGTTGAGAAACGAGTATGCGCCGCCGCTTGTATATATACCGTTTTGGTCGGTGATTATTTTGGTAATGCCCCATCTATTGGTAGTAAATTAAATTTGTTATTCTGAATCAATCGCTTATCTTTGTCTAAAATAACAATATTATGGCAAAGACTCAGAAAGTTAAAATCTATAAGGAGGCTGATAAGGGAAGGATTGTTTCGAAAGAATATGCGGATAAGCATCCGAAAACTACATTTTTAGAAACGACAAAAAGAAATGCAGCTAAAAGCCCTAAAAAGAAGAAATAGCCTTTCTTTTTCTAACCCACGTTTTTGGTATTTTAATACATCCATCTACTCTTATTTGTGTGTCTTGTGGATTATATTTTGATGCTAATAAGATATACTCTTTGGTTTCTTTTATAATAAAACCAACTTGTCGTATTACCCAATTTTCGGTATCAGCCCAAGCTATTATTTGATCTTGAGTTTCCCATGAATCATTATTAGACATAGCATCGCACCACTCAATATATATCGCCGGATAATTTGATTTTGGCATTCAGCAAAGATAGGGATATAATCAATATGGAGATATGTATATTTGCCACTCTCTTTGTGCCTGATCTCTTCCTCCATACATCTGGTATGTATAGTTCAGGCACTCACAGGTCACATATCCCCCGCAAATTATAGAGTTGTACAGCTTAATAACAGATGCCTCTCCTTCTCCCCAAAATATTACTGCATAGTAGGCATATGAATCATAATTATACGTTCCTGTTGCTTGATTCAATTCTCCACCTCCCTCAAAAGTTACTTGTACTGTGTATGTTTTAGACCATCCATACCCGGCTCTATATTGAACATTGCAGTTTTGCCGACACTTTCCAAATAAACATATCGTTATTAAAATAAAACAGAGTGTTATTATGTGTTTTTTCAGGTCTCAAAAATTTATTGTTAATCCTTCATTTTTATTTTCTGTGTCAATCATAAATCTGACCTGTTATTCGAGGTTCTTTGTTGGATATATGTATAGGTAATCTCAGCGTCCTTACTAATTGTGATTTTTTTGTGTCCAAAGAACCAACAATAAGCACCGCCAGAATAATTTGGAGGTCCGTATTTTGACTCTATGGCAGACTTCATTTTTTGCACGAGGGTTTCATAATACTTTCTTTTTCGTTCTTGGGCTTCTTCATACGCTATTTGTTGTGGTGACTTTTCTCCTTTAAATTTACTCCACCAATCCTGCTCGGGTGCTTGGTCAGGAGTGAACACTACCTCTGGGAATTTAAGTGTAAGGCCGACTAATTTACAATGCTCATCAAAGTCAGGAGTGCAATAAATGGCTTCCATCCGAGACGGTGTAAAATCGAATCCGAAATATGAAAATTCTGGAGTAGATACTCCTTGGCATTTTGGGGGATACCACATAATTGTCATTGGCTTACTTGGCTGAATAGCATTTAGGTACGAAAGGTACTCGGCAGCGGTCATACCGTATCTAAACCCCAAGAATAGGTCGGTGGTATCAAAATTAGCTTGCGGTGAAGGAGAAAAAGATGTAAATACAATCAGTGGCACCATGAGTGCCAATAGTAATAGTCGTTTCATGTCTTATTGGTCTGCATCCCCGACAGAGGTAAGTGCATAAACAAGAAGCGTGGGACATAGCCGCTTGTAACTTGGTGTTGGACGACCATACTTCAAACAACTACATACCCACGCCTTTGACGTGAGCGGTGTATGTGTGCTTGAAGTAGTAACTGGAGCGTCCAACTTTAGTTACAAAAACACTATCCGCTAAAAGTTTGATTCAAAATGAATCGAGCGGAAATGTAAGAAAGGAATTTGAATGTGAGAAATTAATCTTCCGTATCGGGTAAATCAAGGAATCCTTGTCCTCCAAAAGGAGGGTAGGCTCTATTGACCATAGATATGTATTTTCTCCAGTTAGAATTAGCTCTTGATAAGGCTAAATGACCGCCGAAAAACTCGCGTAATTTGGGTTCCCCGATTTCATCGGTAAGAAATTGGAAGTGTTTATGCTCCCTATATCCCTTTTCATTCTTTGGATTTCTTATTTCAAGATGTTCTAATAGTTTTGGGGCCATTCTATTGTAGATGTATTCATTTGTCCATTTGCCGATTACTCCTGGTCTTTTTTGAGCGTTTTCTGGTTTCCAGTCCCACCCGTTCAGCCTAAACCATTCTTTGTATAACTCCAAAGGGAAAGTGATCTGGTACTTCTTTGCTTTATCCAATAGTAATTCATTCAGGATTTTTTCAAGTGCATCCTTCATTCTGACATCTTGGTAGCCTGTTACTTCATCAATTAATGCCACTAAGCTGACACGCATTAGAACCCTGCTTAAATCCTCAGCCATTTGGGCATTCTGCATTTGAGAGGCTAGCAAAACCGACTTCCCATCGGGTCTTTTAGCCTTCATAGCATCAAGATATACTTCACATAAAAGTGCCAGAATAGAACTATCATAACCTGCCGATACCTTCCCATTTTTGTCCAAATAAGTTACTGGTTTGATCACATCCCTTAATTCGCTGCTAATGAAAGGTTTAAGGTTATTAGCATCCACCAATCCGGGCAATTTGGGACTGTTTTGATCACCCCTATCACGCGACCCCCTAACAGGTCTACCAAATGCCTTGAAAATGGCGGCCTGATTTATAATTCGCTGCTCATTCTCCAAAACGGCTACCGATAAAACTGTGTTTCCTATAGGGAGTGTTCCCTCGTGGGTGGATTTTAAAACTTTACTCATAGTGATACTGATTTTAAAAGTGTGATATTAAATATGTCTACATTATTACGATTGTTAAACCTGTAGCAAAATTCATCTATATAGCGGTCAAGGTGACGCTCACTGATTTGGTGATACTGTCCAATGATTCCCCTTTTGAATAACGCCCAAAATCCTTCTATGCCGTTTGTATGAGCATCACCCACCACATATTGACCTTCATTATGCTTTACTACGTTATGAGTGAATGAAGCTGACAGTTTTTTATATCCTACCCATTCATCTGTCATTATAACTGCACCCTTTTCAACTGCCTTGTTTATGATCTTGGTAAGGGTCTTTTGTTTGGTGTCTCTTACCTTTTTAGCTTTGACCTTACCGCCCCTTTCTAATTGCCCGACAACTGGAATTTTAGATTTCAGGCTCCGGCCTTGATTACCTTCTATCCTCTTATCCTGATGTTTATTTTTATCCTTACCTCCTATGTAAGTTTCATCTGCTTCCACCACTCCCTTTAATAATTCAGGGTCTTGCAACATGGCCCCGCGTATTTGCATTTGCATACGCCAAGCCGTATCTTTATTAACTTCTAAGTCCCTTGATAGTTGGCGTGAACTAATGCCTTTCTTGGCGTTCAATACCAATGACAGAGCTAAGAACCATTTTTGAAGGTCAAGTTTGGTATTGTGAAAAATTGTTCCTACCGTTACACTGAAAGAAGTATTACAACTATTGCAGTGGTGGCGCAATTCTTTACCTACTGGCGTAGTCTTTATTGAATTGCAGTATGGACATTTTGGCGTACCATTCCACCTGACCATTTCGAGGTGACGTAAGCAATCATTGTCCGTTGGGTACTTTTTGTAAACTTGTATTATATTCATTGTCTCTACCTTTTGATAGGACAAAAATAAGTGTATGGTTTTAGACTACCAAACTTTATTTGTTAAATCTTTCTACCTATAGATGGGACATTACCTTTTATTTTTCTGTTATAAAATAAGGGCGGTTTGTTTCTACGCTTTCCGCCCTTTACTCACAAATATATGAAATCAAAAAAATACAAAGCAATCTATATTGAATGGTGCGATGCCATGGCTAATAATGATTCATGGGAAACCCATGATCAAATAATAGCTTGGGCTGATACCGAAAATTGGGTAATACGACAAGTTGGGTTTATTATAAAAGAAACCAAAGAGTATATACTATTGGCATCAAAATATAATCCACAAGACACACAAATAAGAGTAGATGGATGTATTAAAATACCAAAAACGTGGGTTAGAAAAAGAAAGGCTATTTCTTCTTTT
>DATHOL010000010.1:0-5314 GCA_035484895.1 Bacteroidia bacterium
AGTAATTATCTTCGTTGAAAGCAAGAGAAGAATAGTCTAAAGCTTAGTTTTAATCATTGGAGGAGCATATTAGACTCTTAAGGATTATAGGCAAAAAAAATCCCGCTACATACCTGAAGCGGGATTATGAAATTCAGAGTACCCTCTAAATACCCTGAATTTATTGTCCCGTTGTGTTTGCTTAGAATTTACTGCTAACAACCGGGACACACAGTAAATATTTGATGAGGCAAAATTAAAACCGAAACCGCCCTGTTTTCATTTTTTTCGATGAACGCAATTACACGAGCATTGAAATGCAAAAAACAGATGCTTAACTCGTGTTGATTCCTCACACTATATTACCCATATATTTCGTAGCTTTGTATTTCTAAACAAAATTAAAATGAAAACATTATTTGCAGCTATACTATTTAGCGCTATGAGTTTTGGCGCTTTTGCCCAGCAAGCGTCTACCTCTAAAACTACAACGCCCGCTACTAAAACAGCAGACAGTTATAAATGCCCTGTTTGTGGCTTTACTTCTACCAAAGCCGGAGATTGTACAAAAGATAAAGTTACATTGATAAAAGTTGGTAGCTATTATTGCCCTGAATGTTACATGACTGCTGCTAAAGCAGGCAAATGTAGCATGTGCGGAGTAGATATGAAGAAGATGGAAGCATCTACTGCTTCGGCAACTAAGAAATAGGCTTTCCCTCTTTTTTAGTTAAAGCTTCTTTTACCAGCAAGGCATTTTTCTCGCCTATTACATTTGCTATATCCTCTTGTGTAGCATTCTGAATGCGCTCCAATGAACCAAATTGGCTCAATAGCTTTTGGGTTGTCTTCTCTCCTATCCCTTTAATATCGGTCAGTGCTGATTTAATTGCTCCTTTACTGCGCCTTTTACGGTGATGGGTAATGCCAAAACGGTGCGCTTCATCCCGTATCTGCTGAATAATTCTCAGGGTTTGTGAGCGTTTATCTAAATATAAAGGTATCGGATCATCGGGAAAAAAGATTTCTTCCAATCGTTTGGCAATGCCTATTACAGCCACTTTATTTTCCAATCCCAATTTAGTTAAGCTTTCCATAGCCGAACTTAACTGCCCTTTACCGCCATCAATTACTATAAGCTGAGGAAGTGGTTCATTTTCATTTACAGCACGTTTGTATCTTCTATAAATTACTTCCTCCATTGAGGCAAAGTCATCCGGGCCTTCAACCGTCCGAATATTAAAATGACGATAGTCCTTTTTACTCGGCTTACCATCTTTAAAAACAGTCATAGCCGCTACCGGAAAAGCGCCTTGTATGTTTGAATTATCAAAACACTCAATATGTACCGGAGGCTCTTTTAACCGCAAATCCTTCTTCATTTGTTCTAAAAGGGCTTCTGTTTTAGTCTTGGGCGATTTCAGGTTTTCCTGCATCTCCTTTTCCTTGATATAATAACGCAAATTATTTTCTGATAGCTCTAAAAGCCTTTTTTTATCTCCCTTTTGAGGAACGAAAAATATTGCATTGGGCACTTCAGATTCTGTTTCAAAGGGGATAATAATCTCAGGTGAATGGCTTTCAAATCGCAATCGTAATTCCGCGATACCTAACAACAAAAGCTCTTCAGGCGTTTCATCCAGTTTTTTGCTTAACTCTATTGTATGCGACTGAACAATGGCGCCATTCATCACTTTCAGGTAATTTACGTAGCCGCTTTTTTCATCGGTGAGAATACTGAATACATCCACATTATCGATAGTAGGGCTAACTACCATCGATTTGCTTTGGTATTTTTCCAGCATTTCCATGCGTTCTTTCAACTCATGAGCTTTTTCAAATTCCAGGTTGGCGGCATACCTTTCAATTTCTTCTTTCAGCAATCGTATAGATCCTTGAATATTCCCCTTTAAAATTTGACGGATATGGATTATTGCATCATCGTAATCTGCCTTGGTTTGCAAACCCTCGCAAGGGCCTTTACAATTACCAATATGGTATTCGAGGCACTTTTTAAATTTCTTCTTCTGAATATTCTCTTCGGTTAAAACCAAATTGCATGTTCGAAGCGGATAAAGCCTTCTCACCAGTTCAAGCATAGCATACATTACCTTTACCGACGCATAGGGGCCGAAGTATTCCGAGCCGTCTTTATAAATCTTCCGGGTAGAAAAAATACGCGGGAACGGTTCTTTTTTCAGGCAAATCCAGGGATATGTCTTGTCATCCTTCAGCATTACATTGTAGCGTGGCTGATGCTTTTTAATCAGGCTGTTTTCCAGTAACAGCGCATCCCATTCGGTTTTTACAACTATGTAATTAATCTTTTCAATTCGCCTTACCAGCATATATAACTTGCCGGTATCATGGTTCTTTTGAAAATAAGAACTCACCCGCTTTTTCAGGTTTTTAGCCTTACCCACATAAATAATTTCCCCATCTTTATCATAATATTGATAAACACCTGGCGAGTCGGGCAATGAGCTAAGAGTAGCACGAAGGATTTCTTTAATTTCCATTAATTACAAAAATAGGCAAAATTTATAGGGCCTTTATCTTGCGGAACAGTTTGAAATTCTACTTTTGCAACCCAGTTTAACGGAGAGATGGCAGAGTGGTCGAATGCGACAGTCTCGAAAACTGCTGTACCTTCACGGGTACCGAGGGTTCGAATCCCTCTCTCTCCGCCGAAAGGGTTAAAGTATTCTTACGGGGTATTTCTCCCTTTTTCTTTTGCAGTAAATCCTTTGCCAACTATATAATATAATCCCCAATTATCGGGTAAATCCCGGAGTTTTATTAATTGGTATTTTGTATTCAGATATTCCCAGTTAAGCATGGGATTCTTATTTTTCCATTCATCACTAAACTGTTTTTCATTAAAAAGGACTAAGGCGCTTTCCCTTATAGGTGGTAGTGTATCAAGTTTCACTTTCCACATATTTATTATTTTATTTTTAAATCCGTAATAGCGCACAGCGTCCTCTATAGAAAAGGTGTAAAGGGTTGCAGTATCGTATTTCATTACTTCATTTGAAATTTGCCTTTCAATTTTATTATCATGGTAAAAAGGAATGAATACCCGGACAAACAAGGCGCCCTGAAGGACGGTGGACAATAACAGCAATGGAGTGAGAAAACGGGGTTTTGCTTTTTTTAACAGCGTGTATATTTCCATGAAGCCGGGGAAGAACAGTACAAGCACGAAAGGAAATGAAAGAATTAAAAAGCGCAAATTCTGGAAGGGTATTCCGGCAAGAAAGAAAGCGTATAACAAAAGACTTGCAATGAAAACCCATTGAGTGGCTGAAGTTCCTTTTTTAATAAGGGCTTTGAAGCTGAATATTATAAATAAAATTCCTGCAAAGCAATATGCCGGATGAACAAGATTAAAAAAACAGTAAAGGATATTTGGGAATGTATAAACCGCATTACCATCTGCTGTTGAAAAATCCGAACGGAAGAAATTTTTGAAGGACCAGCCTTGCAACCATTCATGCTGAAAAAAATTGGTTGAGGAGCTTTTGTGAATAAGAATATATGGAAGCAAAATAAGCAGGGCCGCTGCAACCGCCACCAAAAAAGGCATTAATCTGAAGTTCCTGAAAAAAGAATAGGCCACACAAATTCCGGGAATAATCAGTACGACAAAAGCGCCATACCTGGTAGAAATGGCAGATGTGGCAAGTGTTATGAAACCGATAAAGAACAGGTTGTTTTTTTCTTCCTTATATTTTATAAAATAATAACAGGCAGCAGTGACAAAGAACAGGCAGAGGCTATCTGACATTACTGTGAATGATGCCCTTAACAAGTATGGTGAAAACAAGAAGAATAGAAATACGAAAAAGCGGATACTTCGCGCTTCTTCTTTATAAAGGGCCTTTAAAATTTTTTCAAAATAAATACCTGACAATATAAGAGAAAGGACAGACACTAACTGAAGAGCAAACAGGAGTTTGAAAACAGCAGAAAACAGCATTCCGCAAAGAGGATATAACACAGGCCAATAATCTATACCTGGGTTAATACCGTTTTTTGCAAATCCGGCTAACGCATTTGTAAATCGAAGATATTCGTAGCTGTCCTGTCCATATAAGCCATTAAACCCTGTAATTGAAGTGAAACAAAGCATCATAACAAAAAAGAACACATATAGCCTGTACTCCCAAAGCCCTCCTATTATTTTATGCACTATTTTAAAATTCTGATTCCTTAGCATCTGTCAAAGATACCGTTAGCGGACATATCTTCCAAACAGAATTCTGCTAAAATTCGTTGAAATGAATTTTAAACGAAGAAGCCAGTCCGGCTAAAACTTCCGGACTGGCTTTTCTTAGAATTGCAATGGCTTTGCTTATTTCTGCAGAATCATTCTCTTCGTGTCTATCAGTTTGCCATTTATTATCATACTGTATGAATATACGCCATTGGCAAGGTTTTCAGGATTCAGGCTGATGGTTGCATTGCCCGTTTGTGCAAGTTGAACTTCCTTCAACTGGTTGCCATAGTTATCATAAAACACAATAATAGCTCCCTGAGTTCCTTCCGGCAAGTAATAATTAATTTTAGTATTTGAACTGAAAGGATTAGGTTGATTTTGGTATAGCAACGGAGCATTGGCATTAGATAAGGTAACATCCTGCACGGGAAGTGTTGTATTATTATTGTTACCTTGGCTGTTGTTTCCGCTAGCCGAGCAAATCTGGTTCAGACAACTCTGAATGTTTTGCAATGTGCTCTTCAGGCTGTCAATCATATGCTGTTGTTCTTTCATGCCTTCCACCAGCCAGGGAATAATATCATTGTATGATAAAGCTTTGGTGCTAGTGCCGTTCAGGTTGCCCATGTTCCTCACAGCTTCCGGAATTACACGCCCTACCTGCTGTGCAAGGAATCCGCAGTGCCTGCCCATCATCATGGAATCACGAAGCATGCTTTTATCTAAATTATAGCTAACTCCATTTAGTTTTTCTATGGTAGCAATGGCATTCTTCAGCGGCCTTACATCCGATTTTACGCTGGAATCGGAAACGGTAAACGGATTGGAACTGCTTACCACCGAACCGTTAACACCGAATATATAATTGGTAGGAGCGCATACCAGCGGTGTAGGGAAGCCAATGCTTACCACACCTCCCCCCTCGGGAACATAAATGGCGTAGTTAGGAAGAGGTTCATGGTTAAAGCAGCAACTGTTGTCGCTATCGGCCTCAAACCATCCGGCAACTTTAATGGACTGCACGGAAGTGGCTACCTGGCGCGGGAGAAAACTCCTCACCCCGATAATAGGATTCGAACAACCACCCACGTCATCATTTTCCACATTTATACC
>DATHOL010000011.1:0-3417 GCA_035484895.1 Bacteroidia bacterium
ACGTAAGGATTATCCAATGGTTTAATTATGTTTTGTAAACGTCCTGTTAATTACCAGAGCTCCTCATTTACCACATTTACGAGCTTTTGATCTACACCAGGGCCAAATCCAATACCTGCTGCATGGTCTTCACATAATGAAATTTCAATCCCTTTATAAAATTGGAATCGATTTCACTGATATCTTTCTCGTTTTGCCAGCAAAGAATAACTTCTTTAATGCCAGCTCTTCTTGCCGCAAGAATTTTTTCTTTGATACCCCCGACAGGTAATACTTGTCCTCGTAATGTGATTTCCCCGGTCATCGCCAGGTAAGGTTTTATCTTTTTTCCTGTAATTGCAGAAGCCAGCGAACTCATCATAGTGATACCTGCGCTGGGCCCGTCTTTTGGTGTGCCACCTTCCGGAACATGTATATGTAGGGTCTTTTTGGCAAAAATATCCGGATTCAAACCATATTTTTTTGCATTCGATTGTAAATAAGTCAGCGCTGTTGTTGCACTTTCTTTCATTACATTACCAAGATTCCCAGTAAGTTTAAGATCCCCTTTCCCATCGCTGATACTGGTTTCAATAAAAAGAATATCGCCTCCTACATAGGTCCAGGCAAGGCCAACCGCGACTCCCGGCATATTGGCTACTTTATATAAATCATTATTATAACGGGGCTTACCCAGAACTTTTTCAATATCTTTTTCTGTGATGGAAGCCTTAAGCCTGTTCTTAAATGCAAATTCTTTTGCTTCATAGCGCATGATGGATGCTAATTGTCTGTCCAGTTCCCTGACGCCGCTTTCACGTGTATAATCTGAAATGATTTTACTAAGATTCTTATCGGATAATTTAAGAGGCATTCCTTTTAATCCGTGGGCTTCTTTTTGTTTTGGAACAAGGTGTCTTTTTGCTATCTCAATTTTTTCTTCTATGGCGTATCCGCTAAGATCAATGATCTCAATACGGTCGCGTAAAGCCGGTTGAATATGACCAATATCATTCGCAGTAGCAACGAATAAAACCCTGCTGAGGTCGTATTCCAGTTCCAGATAATTGTCGTAGAAAGTATTATTCTGTTCAGGGTCCAATACTTCCAGAAGTGCAGAAGAAGGATCTCCCCGAAAATCAGTTCCGACTTTATCGATTTCATCCAGAATCATCACAGGATTAGATGATTTTACTTTACGCAAAGACTGTAAAATCCTTCCCGGCATAGCCCCGATATAAGTTTTACGGTGTCCCCTTATTTCGCTTTCATCGTGCAGGCCGCCGAGACTAATGCGCACATACTTTCTCCCGATGGCATTTGCAATACTTTTGCCAAGCGAAGTTTTCCCGATTCCGGGAGGACCAACAAAACAAAGGATGGGACTTTTCATATCCCCCTTAAGTTTTAAGACAGCGAGGTATTCGAGTATCCTTTCTTTCACTTTCTTCATTCCATAATGATCCTGGTCCAGCACTTTCGAGGCTTTCTTCAGGTCATATAGATCGTCTGTATATTCATTCCAGGGTAAGTCAAGCATCAGGTCAAGGTGGTTATACACGATCGAGTAGTCGGGTGTACTCGGATGCATACGTTCAAGTTTCTCAATCCCCTTTTTAAATATTTCTTTTGCTGCCTGCGGCCATTTTTTTGATTCCGCTTTTTTCTGCATTTCACGCAACTCACGTTCATTGCTGTCGCCTCCGAGTTCATCTTTGATACTCTTAAGCTGTTGCTGCAAAAAATAATCGCGCTGCTGTTTGTCGAGCTCCGTTTTGGTTTTGTTGGTGAGTTTATTTTTTAATTCTGCAAACTGTAATTCTTTTTGCAACAATTGCATCAACAGGTCCGCGCGTGATCTGATATGATCAGTTGAAAGGAGTTCCTGTTTATCGGTTAGTTCTGAATTAAGGTTGCTTGAAATAAAATGAATCAGAAAAGAAGGGTTCTCAATATTTTTCAGGATGATCGATGCTTCCGTAGGAATATTAGGTGAAAGCTGTATGATCTGGGCTGCAAGATCCTTGATATTTGATACATAGGCTTCAAAATCCTGATCCTTTGGCGCTTCTTCTTCCATCAGCAGGATTACCTGCGCTTTAAAATACGGATCATCAGTAGTTATTGCACCTACTTTAAATCTTCTTTTACCCTGAAGTATAACGGTTGTACCGCCATCAGGCATTTTGATTACTTTGATGATTCTGGCGATGGTTCCAACAGTAACCAATTCATCCAATGAAGGATCTTCCACACTACTGTCTTTTTGTGCCAAAACGCCGATCAGTTTGTCAGTCTTATAAGCATCATTTACAGCCTTTATACTCTTATCCCTGCCTACTGTTATCGGAAGTACTACACCCGGAAAAAGCACGGTATTCCTTAAGGGAAGAATAGGAATTTCTTTGGGGATCTCAGCATCTGCAAGGTTATCGTGTTCTGTTTCGTTTATCGGGATAATGGGCATAAAATCCATTTCCTGTTCACTTCGCTGAAAAAAGAGTTTATCATTCATAATTATAAAGGGGTGACAAAATAACACCTCTTTGGGAATTATCCTATCTTTTTATAGTTGAACCCTTTAGGCTCAAGTTTAGTGCCACCATTTTAGGCCTAAAGCCCAAAGCTTAAAGCCTAAAACCGGCTTGGAAATTAATTTCTTTAATAAATCTTTTCGATTTATAAATAAAAAGTCCTCCCGCGATAAGAGAGGACTAAAACTATTTTGAGGTTTTAGGCTTTGGGCTTTAAGCTTTTTGAAGTTTACAAAATCCGAAATCCGATATAAAGTTGGATATTCTGGTTCTTCCAGGTATCTACATCGTTTACACCATTGAGATTGTTCAGTCCATAAATATAGCGGGCACCGGCTTTAAACCCTCCAATATTGACCTGTGCACCCCCTACAATAGAAATGTCACCGTTTTTAAAAGCATTTTCACCATTTCCAACCAGGGTTTGATTGGTACTCATTAGAATACCAAACTGTGGTCCAAGTTGTAAACTCAGAAGCGGAATGGGCTTATAAGAAAGTAATATTGGGATACTTAAATAATTCATTTTAACATCTACATCATTGAAGCCGGTAGGAATGATTTCATCGAACCCATCTGCCGTTTTTGTATTCGTCTGATTAAATAAAAGCTCTGGTTGAATGCCCCATTTTTTATCGATGTTAAGTTCAGCAAAACCACCCACACTGTACCCCCATTCAAATCCGTCACTAAAGGCCCTACCCGAAATTTGAGAAAGATTGGTTCCGGCTTTGATACCGAAGTGAAAACTTTGCGCCCGGATTCCCGACACGGATAAAATAGAAACAAAGAGCACTAAAAAACATACTTTCTTCATAAGTGATTTTTTTGATTATTGACTTCCTTTTACCCGGAACGTTTAATATTGTATTTTGGTTAGCTTGAAATTAATTTTAACAGCTTA
>DATHOL010000012.1:0-3266 GCA_035484895.1 Bacteroidia bacterium
AAAGTAATTGTGCTGAAACGTACAGGTTCTCCAATTGAAATGAAAGAAGGGCGAGATATTTATTGGACAAATGAAATGGATAATGTTTCTAGTGATTGCCCCGCCGAAGAAATGGATTCCGAGGATATGCTCTACATACTCTACACATCCGGTTCTACAGGCAAACCAAAAGGCGTGGTGCATACCACAGCGGGATATATGGTCTATACATGGTATTCTTTTCTGAATGTGTTTCAATATAATGACGGAGATGTGTATTGGTGTACCGCCGATATAGGTTGGGTAACCGGGCACTCCTATACTGTTTATGCGCCGCTTTTGGCTGGCGCAACAATTTTAATGTTTGAAGGTATACCCGTTTATCCTGATGCAGGGCGGTTTTGGAGCGTTATCGATAAACATAAAGTAAATATTTTTTATACAGCACCTACAGCCATACGTTCACTCATGGCTTCGGGATTGGATTTTGTAAAACCTTATGATTTGAGCTCCTTGCGGGTTTTGGGTAGCGTAGGGGAGCCAATCAATGAAGAGGCCTGGATTTGGTACAATGAAAATATCGGCAAGAAAAATTGCCCTATTGTTGATACCTGGTGGCAAACAGAAACAGGCGGTATTCTTATTTCTCCCCTTGCAGGAATAACAGAAACCAAACCCAGTTATGCCATGCTGCCATTGCCGGGTATTCAGCCAGTGCTGATGGATAGTAGTGGAAAAGAATTGCAAGGAAATGCGGTAGAAGGTAATTTATGTATCAAGTTTCCATGGCCCAGTATGATACGTACTACCTATGGAGACCATGAACGTTGCCGCCAAACTTATTTTGACAGCTATCCGGATATGTATTATACGGGCGATGGTTGCAGGCGCGATTCAGATGGTGATTATAGAATAATTGGCAGGGTTGATGATGTATTGAAAGTATCAGGACATAGGCTAGGAACTGCAGATATTGAAGATGCTATAAACCATTGTCCCGAGGTAGTGGAATCTGCTGTGGTGGGATATCCTCACCCGGTAAAAGGGCAAGGCATATATGCTTTTGTGACCTGCGATAAAGTTGAACATGAATTTGCCAAGCTTAAAGAAGAAATTCTGCATAATGTAATTAACCTGATTGGTCCTATTGCAAAGCCGGATAAAATTCAGTTTGTACGGGGATTACCAAAAACCCGCTCCGGTAAAATTATGCGTAGAATTTTGCGCAAGATAGCAGAAGGAGATACAAGTAATTTGGGTGATACAACCACACTTATTGACCCAACAGTTGTGGAAGAAATTAAAAATGGTGTGGTGAGCTAATATGGAAATGACTAAAAAAATATATTTCGCATCCGACTTTCACTTAGGTGCTCCTGATAGGAAAACGAGTCTGGAAAGGGAAAAGCGTATAGTACAATGGTTGGATGAAATAAAGAAAGATGCACAGGAAATCTATTTGATGGGGGACCTTTTTGATTTTTGGTTTGAGTATAAAACAGCAATACCCAAGGGATATACAAGACTTTTAGGGAAGATTGCAGAACTGACAGATTCGGGAATTCCTGTTTCGGTGTTTACCGGCAATCACGATATGTGGATGTTTGATTATTTGCATGAAGAATTGGGCGTTACCATTTATCGCAAACCGATAGAACGGGAGTATAACGGCAAGAAATTTTTCCTTGCGCATGGTGATGGCTTAGGCCCGGGCGACCATGGTTATAAGTTTATTAAAAAGGTTTTTGCAAATCCGGTTTGCCAATGGCTGTTTGCAAGGATACATCCTAACCTGGGTATTGGCATTGCCAATTACTGGTCTCATAAAAGCAGGCTGGCACAGGGTAAAGAGACTTTTAAAGGGGAAGAAAATGAATTCCTTGTTTCTTTTGTAAAAGAGAAATTAAAGACCGAACATTTCGATTATTTTATATTCGGGCATAGGCATTTGCCGCTGACAATTCCAATCAGAGACGCTTTATATATCAACCTTGGCGAATGGGTCAATTTCTCTACCTATGCTGTTTTTGACGGTGAAAAATTAGAGCTGAAAGAATATAAAAAGACCAATTAACTCTTCTATACAGGTCTATGAAAAACATCTTGAAAAAAGTTTGGAAGGTTACTAAATGGGCTCTGATTTTATTTTTCGGAATAAGTATTTTGTCGGTGATTGTTTTCAGGTGGGTACCATTCTTTACAACCCCTATGGTTATTATCCGAACCATAAAAGAAAAGTTCGATAAAAAGCCTGTCGAGATTCAAAAGAAATGGGTGTCTATCGATAATATTTCTCCCAATTTGCAATTAGCAGTTTTCTGTTCCGAAGACCAACAGTTTTTCCATCATCATGGTTTTAATTTTGATGCAATTAAAGATGCCTGGAAATATGATGAACACTCTAAAAAGAAAATGCGCGGTGCAAGTACCATCAGCCAACAGGCTGCCCGTTGCGCATTCCTTACTACGCACCGCAGCTGGGTGCGTAAAGGGTTTGAAGTCTACTTTACAGGGTTGATAGAATTATGCTGGAGTAAAAAGCGTATTATGGAAGTCTACCTGAATGTGATTGAATTCGGAAAGGGTATTTTTGGTGCGGAAGCAGCATCAGAATTTTATTATCACAAACGTGCGAAAGACCTAACGAGGCCCGAAGCGGCAGCACTTGCATCTATTTTGCCCGACCCCTTAAAATGGAGCCCCGTAAACCCTGGGCCTTATGTGGCCGAGCGGCAAGCATGGATACTTGACCAGATGAATCATTACGGAACATTGGATATTAATAACCCACCGAAATAAATTTTTATTCCCCGCAGATTGCGCAAATAAGCGCGGATTTGTCATATCAGCGAAATCTGCGGGAACCCTGAGTACTAAATTTTTGCCTAATTTCACGACCTAAAATCCACTATGGATAAAGACATTTTTGATAAATACGAGCCGATTATAGGGTTAGAAGTCCACATACAACTTTTGACCAAGAGCAAGGCCTATTGCAGCGATTCAACCGAGTTTGGCGCTTTGCCCAATACACAAGTCAGTCCTATTTCATTAGGGCATCCCGGTACATTGCCTATGGTAAATAAAAAGGTAATTGAATATGCAGTGAAGCTTGGCCTGGCCTGTAAATGCAATATTACAGAAGAAAACCAATACTCCCGCAAAAACTATTTTTATCCTGATTTACCAAAAGGATACCAAATTACCCAGCAACCTACACCCATTTGTACGGGAGGATATATTGCCATAAATAATAACGGTGGGCGGAAGAATAAGAAGGTAGAGCT
>DATHOL010000013.1:0-2674 GCA_035484895.1 Bacteroidia bacterium
CAACAACACAATGGTCAGTAAAGCTTTCACAGGCGTCCGATAAAAGACGGATAGAATTGAGAATATTAAAGATGGTTACCGGCTTATAGACATTCAATTCAAAATGCCCGTTAAACCCGCCCGCAGTAACTGCTGCATCATTGCCTATTACCTGCACACACACCATAGACAGGGCTTCACATTGTGTGGGATTAACCTTGCCCGGCATGATGGATGAGCCGGGTTCATTTTCAGGAATCAATATCTCGCCAATACCGCAACGTGGCCCGGAAGCAAGCAATCGTACATCGCTGGCAATTTTCATTAATGAAACAGCAATTTGTTTTAATGCGCCGGAAGTCTCAACCATAGCGTCGTGCGCGGCAAGAGATTCAAATTTATTGGGGGCAGTTACAAATGGAAGCCCTGATATTTCGGAAATCTTTTTAGCAACCAACACGGAATATCCTTTAGGGGTGTTGAGGCCAGTACCTACAGCAGATCCGCCCAGCGCGAGCTCCGAAAGGTGTTCAAGCGTATTTTTCAACGCTTTAATACCATGTTCCAATTGCGAAACATAGCCCGAGAATTCCTGTCCGAGTGTGAGAGGCGTGGCATCCATGAGGTGGGTGCGGCCAATCTTTACAATATCTTTAAAGGCTTTGGCTTTCGCATCGAGGGTGTTTTTCAGTAATTCAATATTGGGGATAGTATGCTCCACTATCATCTTGTAAGCCGCAATGCTCATGGCAGTCGGGAAGGTATCGTTAGATGATTGCGATTTGTTCACATCATCATTCGGGTGAATGGATTTCTTGTCATCCATCAGGCTGCCGCCAAGTACCACATGGGCACGGTTAGCCACCACTTCGTTCACGTTCATATTCGATTGCGTACCCGAACCGGTCTGCCAAACTACAAGCGGGAACTCATTATCGAGTGCACCTGTCAAAATTTCATCACATACCTTGGAAATGATATCGCATTTATCTTTCGGCAGCACACCCAACTCGAAATTGGCTTGGGCAGCGGCTTTCTTCAATATCGCGAAAGCATAAATAACTTCTTTAGGCATCAGGTTGCCGCCAATTTTAAAATTGTTGCGGGAGCGTTCGGTTTGGGCACCCCAGTATTTATCGGCAGGAATTTGCACCGGGCCCATGGTATCTTTTTCAGTTCTGAATTGCATATTAGTATTGGGTAATGAGTAGTGAGTATAGTGTTATAATTAATCGTGGTGCAAATCTAAAGGTTTTAGCGGATAGCGCAAGTATTCAATCCACAATAAATGATGCTGTAGAAGAGTGGTTTATTTAAAAATACTATTTTTGAAAATATTAAATAACAGACGGTTAGATGAAAACCAGTTTAAAAATATTTCTTCTTGCATTAGTTCTTTTTTCTTCATGTACAATGATGAAACGGAAATATATGCCGGGATATACCGTGCAATGGAAAAGTAAAAACTCATCTGCACAAATGCCGCAAGTAAAAAAAGGACTGCCAACAACTAAATTAAGCCCGCTAGCAACAAACCTAATAAATATTGGTGTTAGCGAAGATAATAGCAACAAAGAACAATCCATTATCGACGAAAAAAGAATTAGTTTAAAGGAAAATACAAATACCCATCAGATTTATTCAGAAAAACTCTTTCCGACAGATACGCTAAAAAAACCTGCCGATACAAGTTCTACAGTTTTGCCTATAGAAGAAAATGCTGAAAAAAGCGTCACCAATGGAGGATTTGCATTGCTGAGCGCTATTCTTTCTGTTCTTTTACTTTTGGTAGGCCCGGGTTTGGAGAGTGGGTCCATCTCATTACTTATTGTATTTACAGCTTTTATTTTATTGGGGATCTTTTGTCTCATGTTCGCACTGAATGCCATAAATTCTGCCGTTAAAGCCATCAAACATATCAGCAAAGAACCGGGCAAATACAGTGGATTAGGCAAGGCCCTGGAAGGCTTAATCCTGGGGATAATCTGCCTCTTCTATTTGATATTGATTGTGATTGCTTTCTCAGCGGTAATAGGTTCAGGTGCGTTGTAGGGCTTACTTCACCAATTCCACCACTCTTTCTGCAGGTCTGCCAATAACAGCTTTATTACCATAGATAGCAACCGGGCGTTCAATAAGGATAGGGTTTTCAGTCATTACTTTATCCATTGGGCATCGGTAAGTTTCTTGTCTTTGTACTTTTCAGCATACAAAGGTTCTTTTTTGCGAAGCAAATCCTGTGGTTTTAATCCGAGTTTTTTCAAGACCTCTTTCAATTCCTTCGCTGTGGGAACATCTTTCAAATACTCGATTAATTCTACCTCACAGCCTTGCTCATTAAGCATTCCCAATGCGTTTCTGCAAGTAGAACAGCGGGGATTGTAGAAGAGGGTTACTTTTTTACTCATCGCGTTGATTCATATTAACCGAAGCTGCTTTCAACGGATTGGAAGTTGCCTGTTTGTAATTTCTCCGGGTGCGGACCAAATCAACAGCCAGGTAAACCGCATTACGGAAAGATTCTTCATTAGCCATATTTTTTCCGGCTATATCAAAAGCGGTGCCATGGTCGGGAGAGGTGCGGATAATAGGTAATCCGGCAGTATAGTTTACACCGGAATCGAATGCCATATATTTAAACGGAACAAGCCCCTGGTCGTGGTACATTGCTAATACTGCATCAAAATTCTTAAAC
>DATHOL010000014.1:0-3419 GCA_035484895.1 Bacteroidia bacterium
TATGGCTATAGCTACATTCCTACTGAAATTACCCCTGCCATTCTACAAAATATTGCGAGCCCCAAAGAAAGGTTTGATTTGACAAGGGCTGCGCTGAATTGGGAAAGTACTTATGAAGACTCATCAAAAATTGGCCACGAAATTGAATTGAGTTATTACAATTTCAATGACATTTACAACGCAACTGAAAATAATTTTGATGCGGATATGAAATTCTTTACCTACTTCAATCAGCAGCGGATAGATTTAAAAGCTGGCGTTGGGTACGTGAATGATGTCAACCGTATTGAAAATTCCACCGATTGGGATTTATCACTCAATCCGTTCTTCACAACAACCGAAGCCCATTGGGATGCCCATCTAGGTGCCAAAGTGAATTATTTACCATCTGATAAAAAGGCAAACATTTATCCTGACTTATTGGCGCGTTATCACATAGCGCAAGATGTTGTTATGATTTATGCTGGGATTGACGGAAACCAAAAATTGAATACTTATAAATCCTTATCGGACCGCAACCCATTTATTATAGATACTCTTAAGAAAGAATACACCTATACCCAATATCATTTGTTTGCAGGATTGGCGGGAAGCATAACTCCGCAACTTACTTATGATATGAATGTATCGCAATCAATGATTAAGGACATGCCTTTGTTTATTACCGATACATTAGAAACACTAAGAAACCGTTTTGACGTAGTTTATGATAATGTTAAGGTACAGAATTTTCATGTTGATTTAAGCTATGAAATGAAAAACAACCTTACTATTACACTGGCAGGAGATTATAACATTTATACCCCTACCGACCAAGTTAAAGCATGGTATAACCCGGCATTAAAAATTAGTGCAACAGGAAAATATACATTGCAGACAAAGTATATTCTTAAAGCAGAGATTTTTTATGTAGGCGACCAGTATGCACCGGAGATTATGGATAATATGATAGCAGCTAAAACCCTTCCCGGCTATCCTGACCTCAACCTTGGTGTAGAGTATAAATATAATAAATCATTCACAGCATTTCTTAACCTGAATAACCTGGCTAATGTTGGTTATTATACCTGGGACAACTATGAAATGCAACGCTTTAATTTCCTTATAGGAATCCGCTTCGGGTTTTAGCCGGTTGGTTAGCCCCAAGCCCTGAAGAGACTTTGAAATAATTGCCGGTCGGGCTCCGACTTCTAATCTATCTGAATAACGTCAATAAATTCTGTAATCTCCTTTTTTATCTCTTCCTTTAGTTTTTTCACCTCTGCGGCTATTTCTTCATCCGTACCGGTAAATTTGGAGGGGTCTTTAAATGACCAGTGAATTTTTCCTTTTTGAGATGGGAAGAAAGGGCATTGCTCGCTTGCTACATCACAAACAGTAATTACATAATCAAAATGCTTGCCCTGTTTGTAAAACTCAAAAACATCTTTGGTTTTATTCTGGGATATATCAATCCCCTCTTCTTTTAATATATCCACCACATGCGGATTTAAGGTCCCTGGTTCAAGCCCTGCACTTTCAGCTTCAAAATGCGGTTGCCCATGTTTATTAAGTAATGCTTCCGCCATTTGGCTTCGACCGGCATTATGGCTGCATACGAATAGTACTTTAGTTGTTGACATAACTATTATTTTGTTAGTAGGAGCGGTAAAACTATAAAAAATATAAACGCATTAAATATTCTTCATAAATTCTTAACATTATATCCATAACCTATTGTTATTCAATATAAATACAGAATAAGTAAAGTGTGCTATTTATACCTTCATTTTTATGTTGATTTTTATACCTTTGCGCATCACAAAAACTGTAAGTAATGGAATCAACTATAGCAAAGCCAAAGGCGGCTGAAATAAAAGTTTCAACTATGGCGGAGCATCTCATCGGCTCTGAGATATTGAAAATAGCAGGGGAGGTAAATGAAAAAATAAGGAAAGGGGAAAAGATATACAATTTCACCGTAGGTGATTTTGACCCCAATATATTTCCCTTGCCCGAAGAATTAAAAGCTGATATTATTGATGCCTACCATAATAATCAAACCAATTATCCGCCGGCAGATGGAGTATTGGCGCTGAGGCAAGCTGTTTCGCGCTATTTACATGCGTCATTAGATCTGCAATATTCACCTTCCGATGAAATTATTATTGCCGGAGGGGCCAGGCCTATTATTTATTCCGCATACAGAGCTTTGGTTGACCCGGGAGATTATGTTTTATATCCTGTTCCATCCTGGAACAACAACCATTATATACATCAGGTTGGAGCCAAAGCCATTGAAGTAGAAGCAAGCCCTGAAAATAACTTTATGCCAACCGCTGAAGATATTAAGCCACATATTGGCAAGTTAACTTTAATTTCCCTGTGCTCTCCTCAAAACCCTACAGGCACTATGTTTACGCATAAAGGCCTGCATGATATCTGCCAGTTGATAGTGGAAGAAAATTACCGCCGCGGGGCAGAAGGCCGCAAACCCGTTTATTTACTTTTCGACCAGGTTTATTGTCAGCTTACCTTTGCCGGAACTACACATTATAATCCGGTTACTATGTTCCCTGAGATGCGCGATTATACTGTATTTGTCGATGGTATTTCTAAATTTTTATCAGCTACAGGTGTACGTGTCGGCTGGTCAATGGGAAATAAAAAAATAATTGAACGCATGAAATCCATCATAGGCCATGTGGGAGCATGGGCGCCTAAAGCCGAGCAAATGGCGGTAGCCAAATATTTGGATAATATTCCGCACGTTAACAGGTTTCTTAGCAGGTTTAAAGAAAATCTTTACGAAAGACTGGAAGAGTTTTACAAAGGATTTGCACAATTAAAGATAGAAGGATTTAAAGTGAATGCCATCAGGCCGCAGGGAGCAATTTACCTTACCGTAAACCTTGATTTGGCAGGAATGAAAACCACCAATGGAAGCACTTTGACAGACAGCGAAAGCATTATGCGCTACTTATTAGATGAGGCTCATGTGGCATTGGTTCCGTTTTATGCATTTGGTGGCTCAGTTCAATCGCCATGGTTCAGGCTATCGGTAGGAACTTCCAAGGTAAACGAAATTCCGGATGTTATTAATCGTCTAAGAACTGCATTGCAACAACTGAAATAATGAACAAGCATCACTATTGTGTAATAATGGCAGGCGGAGTAGGCAGCCGTTTCTGGCCTATGAGCCGTTCTTCGCATCCGAAACAATTTATAGATGTTTTGGGAAAAGGTATTACACTAATTCAAGATACATACCACCGCTTAGCACCATTAGTACCAAAAGAAAATGTGTTTATAGTTACACACGAATCATACCGTGACCTGATTAAGCAACAATTACCCGATATTCACGACGATAATATTTTGTGCGAACCTGCACGCAAAAACACAGCACCCTGTGTTGCCTATGCTTCCTATAAAATTGC
>DATHOL010000015.1:0-8260 GCA_035484895.1 Bacteroidia bacterium
GCAAATTGTAGATGCCGGATTCATCAGTAATAAAGAGTATAAAAGATATGCGGCTTACCTCGCTTCTCATCCCGAGGGTTCATACATGCGGGTTTTTCATGTAATATTATAAGTAAGGTATCGGTTTATATTAACTCTCCATTAATACGTACCTTTGCAACCCTTATGTATAATCTCCTATAAACAGGATGTGGAACCGGCTCGCTAATTTTATTTTAAAAAACAGGATTGCATTACTCTTTGTAATTGCAGGGATTACCGTTTTTATGGGCTTCCAGGCCAAGCAGGTAAAGATTGCCTACAACTTTACGCAACTGCTACCTGCCAATGATACGGCAATGATTGATTATGAGAAATTCCAGCAACAGTTTGGCCCCGATGGAAGGGTTATGATTGCCGGTATGCAAACGGATAGCTTATACAGCAACCTGCAACTTTTTAACGACTGGTATACGCTCGACCGCGATATAAAACATACTGCAGGAATTGAAAATGTGATGTCGGTGGCATCGCTTTATAAAGCGGTAAAAGATGACAGCCTGAGCGAAATCAGAGTGGATACATTACTCCACAAAAGGCCTGTTAATTTAGCCCAACTCGACAGCATCAAAAAAGCGGTTTACGGACTACCCATCTTCGATAATTTTATTTACAACAAGCGCACAGGCTCAACCCTGATGCTGATTACTTTCAAAGAGGACGATATAAATACTGTACGAAGAATTGCCATAGTAGATTCCGTAAAAAACCAGATGGACGCTTTCGGCGCAAAGCACCATATCACCATGCATTATTCGGGCATGCCTTACATAAGGACTCTTATTTCCCGCAAAATAATGAATGAAATGATTATGTTTTTAGTACTGGCAATAATCATCACCTCGCTTATATTATTTTTCATTTTCCGTTCTTTCTATTTGGTTGTTTTCCCGCTCTCGGTAGTTATTGTAGGTGTTACCTGGTCGGCTGCATTAATCAATTTGTTCGGTTACCAGATAACTGTCCTCACGGGACTAATACCTCCACTTATTATGGTAATAGGTGTACCGAATTGTATTTTATTATTGAATAAATATCATACTGAATACCGCATACATGGCAACAAAATAAAAGCCATGCAAAGGATGGTTGGCAAAATAGGAGTTTCTTTATTCCTGGCCAATGTTACCACCGCAATCGGGTTCGCCGTATTCTGCTCCACACACAGCGATGTGCTTGTACAATTTGGTTTGGTAGCCGCGTTGGGTGTATTGTGCACCTTTCTTATTTCCCTTTTTCTTATCCCTATTATTTTCAGTTTTCTTCCTCCGCCAAAAGGAAAACATACAAAGCATCTCGATAGAAAATATACCGTTTCATTGTTGACTAAAATTGATAAACTGGTGCATCACCGCAGAAAATTAATTTATGCTGTAGTTGGTATTGCAGTGCTTATTTCCATTTACGGAATATCTCAAATAAAAGCTATGGGCTATGTAGTAGACGGCCTTCCGGAGAATGACCCCATTTATGCAGACATGCATTATTTTGAAAATTGCTTTGGCGGTGTGCTGCCAATGGAAATAGAAGTGGATACCCGCCAGGCAAAAGGCGTATTTGCTGAAGGCGGAAAAGTTTTATATAAAATGGAACGCTTGCAAAAAATGCTGAAGGGGTATCCTTTTTTCTCGCGGCCGCTATCTATTGTCGAAGGTTTGAAATTTGCCAACCAGGCCTATCATGACGGTGAATCAAAATACTACATCATGCCATCGCAAAGCGATTTGCAATCTATTTCGCAATATGTTCAAAGCGCGGGAAAGAAACAGGATTTGTTCAAAGCATTTTTGGATAGTTCAAAACAATCCACTTGTATAGATTTATTTATGCAGGATTTGGGTTCGACGAATATGAAAAATGTTGTTTCAGCGATTATACCCAGAGCAGACAGCATTTTTAATTATTCTTACGCCACCAAATCCTGGTTGCCCGAAGACAAGCGATATAAAGTAACTTTTACGGGAACCTGCCTGATATTTTCAAAAGGAAATGATTACTTAGTAAAGAATTTAATTGAAAGCGTATTTTTAGCTGTGATACTTGTATCGCTGGTAATGTATTTACTCTTTATGTCGGTGCGAATGGTAATTATAGCCACCATACCCAGCCTCATTCCATTAGCTATTACACTTGGGCTGATGGGATTTTTCAATGTTCACCTCAAACCGAGTACGATTCTTATTTTCAGTATTGCATTCGGAATATCATCGGATGGCACGATGTATTTTCTCACCAAATACAAACAGGATTTAAAGAAATATAAATTAAGCATTTCAGAAATTGTTTCATTGGTAATAAAGGAAACAGGGGTGAGTATGATATATACAGCCATTATTCTCGCAGCCGGATTTATGATATTTATTTTCTCCGGTTTTGGGGGAACAAGGGCATTGGGCTTATTGGTTTCAGTAACATTGCTGATGGCATATTCTTCCAATCTTATTGTACTTCCATCGTTCCTGCTTTCCCTGGAAAAAAGAATAACCCGCAAAAAGGAAGCAAAATCATTATTGGATGTGGAATATCATCATATGGATGATGACTCTGAAGATGAAAGTGTTTCTAAATAAACAGGAAAAACGAATTGAAAAACGCGTAGAAAGTTGCTCCGGCTTCGGTTTCAAGAGTATCCTCGGTAAAGAGCGACAACATAAAAATCATCCAAAAAACAAAATAGAAATAGGTGAATATTTTTTTTGTTTTTATCCCCGGATAAAAAAGTGAGAATATAAAAAAGGCTAATCCTATCAGACCAAAACCGACTCCGATTTCAAGGTATTGGTCATGCGCCCGTAATCTAAACTCCTTGGAAAGCGTTGAATGTGTAGTATCGTAATAGTTGTCAAATCCTTTACGAACATCACCCGTACCTGCACCAATCAAGGGATGCCGCCTAATTAAAATAAGCGCTATCCGCCAATATTCGAGCCGCATGGTAATAGAATGCCCGTTAATATTACCGCCACGTGCATAATCTTTAATCTCCCAAAATACTTGGTATAAGCGGTAGTTCATGCTGCTTAATGAATTAAATTGACAGTTAGGAATTCCCAACTCCACGGCATTTATATCTTTGGGTGAAAGTGCTGAAACACCCAATGAATCTTTCCGCAAGTTCATAGAAGTCATATAACGGATAAGTGTATATTTAAGCGGATTACCCTTTAAATCATTACTGTCGAAATTTATTTTACTATGCTTGTTCCAACCGCTTTTTAATTCTTTCCAACAGATGTATTCCACATTGTAGTGCCCGTTTTCGGTATATCCTGACCATAGGCCATCAAAGTAGGAGTTGCCATTAACAGTTGTTTTATCAAGCTTTGTAATATCCACCACATCCGGCTTGGGAAAGTAATGGTGATAAAAATAAATTACGTACCCGGTAGAACCAATAAGTCCAAATGCAAAAAGCCCGATAACCGATAGCCCCAATACTATTTTTTTCTTGCGAATGGCTTTAATAGCAGCATACAGCAATAATACCAGGCAAATAAGTATTACTATTATTACAGCCGTGAGCGATTGCATTACAGTTAGAAAAAACAAAAGCCAGCCAATCCATATTACAAAAATAGCGGACAAGAATGTAAACCTGTTCGTGCCTGTGTAATGCGCTAAAAGAAATATCGAAAGCACCATCATCATACCAAGCCTTATAGGTGCTATATAAGGAGAAATATCATGTATATCCACAAGTTGGTGGTTGAGGAGCATCCGTCCCCCGATAAAAGTGACGCAGGTAACAGACAACATAAATGAAAGCAATACCAACCTCCATTCTTTTAATGAAAGTGGGGTGGTAGTAGAAAACACAAGCGGAAAAATAAGCAACGGAACTTTTTTATTGATGTCCTCTAATCCATAATCAAAATTGGTGCTGTAAAGTAATCCCAATAAGTGCATTATATAGACTGAGCACAATATGATAGCCGGTTTGTTTTTAATGAAGCTCCCGAACTTGACAATGAAATTTCCCTCCAACAGCCAATTAATAACAATAACTGCCTGCCCTATACTATTAATAGCATTGGATAGCGGCATCCCCACGCAAACACATACCAACCCGGCTAAAAAAATATAGCGGTGTATCTGTGTCCGTAAGGGACTACTATCGCTGAGTGATTCGGTGGTTGAAAACAATTCAATTAATTAAGGGTAGAAATATAGCTGGAATAGTAATTATAGTTTTTACTTTTGCACAAAAATAAACTATACCATGAATATTTTATTGCTTGGAAGCGGAGGAAGAGAACATGCACTGGCCTGGAAAATGTCGGAAAGCCCGCTTTTAGATGCCTTATATATATCCCCGGGGAATGCCGGCACAGCGGATCTCGGGATGAATATGAATATTGATATTCTTGATTTTGAAGTTGTAAAAAAATTAGTATTGGAAGAAAATATTTCCATGGTTGTGGTAGGGCCGGAAGAACCCCTTGTCCGTGGCATCTGGGATTTCTTTAAATCAGACCCGGAACTTAAATCTATTCCGCTAATCGGGCCTTCAAAAAATGCTGCTGCGCTTGAAGGTAGTAAGGATTTCGCTAAAGAGTTTATGATAAAACATGGCATCCCTACTGCCCGTTATGAAACCTTTACGAAAGATACCATTGAACGAGGAATAGAGTTTTTAAAAACACTATCTGCACCCTATGTTTTAAAAGCAGATGGATTAGCTGCCGGCAAAGGTGTAGTTATACCTCATACGCTTGCCGAAGCGGAATCTACTTTACGGGAAATGCTATTGGATGAAAAATTCGGAGCAGCCAGCCGCAAAGTGGTTATTGAGGAATTTTTGAATGGTATTGAGCTTTCAGTTTTTGTTTTGACAGATGGCAAAAGTTATCATATTCTGCCGGAGGCGAAAGACTACAAACGCATAGGCGAAAACGATTCCGGACCTAACACAGGTGGCATGGGTGCCATATCACCGGTTCCCTTTGCTGATACAGCTTTTTTAGAAAGAGTAAAAGAACGCATTATCATCCCTACTGTTGAAGGCTTAAAAAAAGATAACCTGGAATATTGCGGGTTTATCTTCATAGGGTTGATGAATTGCAATGGTGACCCTAAAGTGATAGAATACAATGTGCGGATGGGTGACCCGGAAACAGAGGTTGTACTTCCTCGTATTAAATCAGATTTGGTAGAACTATTTATTGCGATTGGAAACCAAACCTTGGATGAAACAGAAATAGAATTCGATGAAAGAGCGGCTGCAACAGTAATGATAGTGTCGGGCGGGTACCCTGATAAATATGAAAAGGGAAAAATAATTACCGGTCTTGAAAATGTGACTGAGAGTATCGTATTTCATGCCGGAACAAAACAAGAAGGAGATGATATTTTAAGCAATGGAGGCCGGGTTCTATCGGTTACATCTTATGGAAATACATTAAAAGAAGCCATTGCAATTTCCTATAAAAGCATTGAAAAAATTGATTTCGAAAAGAAATATTTTCGAGGAGATATTGGGAAAGATGTGGAGGCTCAATAATTATTGGCCCTCATGCACATTTAATTTTTTAATTATTTCATTGGCACCGCCTTCACTATATATTCCATAAGCATTAACCAGTACACCCTTTATGTGATGTTTTTCCGAAGATATGGCATATAACACCGATTGGTCTTCCGGGTCGCTTTCACCTTCAAAACGAAATACCTTATCCACCTTAAAGTCATCGGGCGATAATTGGTATTTACCGTTTTGGCAATCAAGGCTGTTTTCTTTAAGGTTAAAATCTTCCGAATATCCCTGGGTTTTTAGCCCGTTAATAGCATCTACTAATGTTACGTATGATTCCATGGTAATTTTATTTATGTTCTTATACAAATATACTCCATAATATGAGATTTAATCCAGCTTTTCGTTAAAACCCTATGGTCAGTTTGTTTTTCTTACTTTTGCATATGTAAACATGAATGATTGAGAGCAGTAATACGTCATTGGATATCAACTGACCGGAAATTTTCGGGTACTTTAAAGAGCCTGTTAGGGTTCTATCCTACCAATATTTCCCTTTACCGTATGGCTTTTCGCCATAAATCAGCTTCGCAAAATTCTCCCGATGATATTAATGAAAGCAATGAACGCCTTGAATTTTTGGGCGATGCATTTTTGGGCGCCATCGTAGCCGAACATTTGTTTTCCACTTTCCCTTATAAGGATGAGGGTTTTCTTACCAAGCTACGTTCTAAAGTGGTCAGCAGGAACCATTTAAATAACATTGCACGAAAGATGGGCATTCCTCAAATAATGAATATTAACGATGCTCATTTTACAGGCAGCTCCGTATATGGCAATGCCCTGGAGGCCCTGATTGGAAGCATCTATCTTGATAAAGGCTACAAAAAAACAAAGGAATTTATCTTGGACCGTTTCTTTGGATTGTATGTAGATATCCATGAACTGGAAACTACAGAAACTGACTTTAAAAGCAGGCTCACCGAATGGTCGCAAAAGGAAAAACAGACATTGGAATTTAAAGTTTTGCAAGACCCTCATCATTCTCAGGACAGGGGTTTTCATATAGGTGTATTTGTCGGCAATTCTATGATTGCCGAATCAAGCCATCATTCGAAAAAAAGAGCGGAACAATTAGCCGCCGAGAAAGCCTGGGCATCTATAACTCAGCAAGTACAGGGTGATGTCTAAAACAAAATTACAGGTAGAATATGATTTTGATTTTTGCCTCATTGGAATTGTCAGTTCTGAAAAAGATTTTCGCATTTGCTGGATGCTGAATAACCAATTGGGATGGAAACTGGCAAAAACAGGGGATCATGTTTCTGGTGTTGGAAACCATTCACTGTTTACATTCAGCGAGGAAGAACAGATGCACTATTATTATCTTATTGTTAATAAATCGGATAGCGGCAAATTACTTGTTGATGAGCACCAGCATACTGATTATTTTATACTTATTAAAGGAGAAATTACCGACGAAGAAAAGAAGTACTTTGCAGAACAAATAAAAAAAATTAACAGCGTTTCTGCGTCTTATTTAATAGATGCAAATACATTGAAATCGAAACAAAACCTGATATTTTAAAAAATGAAAACCGGAAATAAAACTAAAATAGTAGCAACTATAGGCCCTGCCTCCACATCGAAAGAAGTATTAAAAGAAATGATTCTTTCAGGATTGAATATTTGCCGAATCAATTTCTCTCATGGCAATTATGCTACCGTAAGCGAAACCATTCTCAACCTTCGGGAATTAAATGTGGAAATGGAAACTTACGTAGGTGTGCTGGCCGATTTACAGGGCCCTAAATTGCGCATTGGCGAAGTAGAAAATAACGGAGTGGAACTTATTCCGGGGAAAGAAGTTGTAATAACAACTGTAAAAGCGATTAGTACCGCCGAGCGGATTTTTATCACCTATCCTGAATTTCCGAAAGATGTAGTGGTGGGTGAAAATGTATTGATAGACGACGGGAAACTGATATTAAAAGTAATTGCAACTGACAAGGATACAGAGGTAAAAGCCATTATTTTACAGGGCGGAAAACTTAGTTCCCGCAAGGGTGTGAACTTGCCAAATACTAAAATTTCTTTGCCCTGCCTTACTGAAAAAGACATTCAGGATTTGGACTTTGCCCTTCAAAATAAGGTGGAATGGATTGGACTTTCTTTTGTGCGTTCCGTAGCTGATATTTTAGATTTGAGGGCACGTATAAAAGCGGCTAATTCGACTGCACGTATAGTTGCAAAAATTGAAAAGCCCGAAGCATTAAAAGAAATTGATGAAATTATTGAAGCCTCGGATGCTGTTATGGTAGCACGTGGAGATTTAGGTGTAGAATTACCATTGGAACAAGTGCCTACCATACAAAAAATGCTGGTACGGAAATGCATACAATTATCTAAACCGATAATTATTGCCACACAAATGATGGAGAGTATGCTCACCAATCAATCCCCTACAAGAGCAGAGGTGAATGATGTGGCAAATGCAGTTTTAGACGGAGCTGATGCTGTAATGCTGAGTGAAGAAACCTCTGTTGGTTTATACCCGGTAAAAACAGTGCAGCACATGCATAGGATTGTTCGTTATATAGAAGAGCATGAGAAGAGTATTTACTTCCGTGAGCATCATCCGGAACCACATGACGTTACTTTTATTTCCGATTCCATTTGTTACAATTCCTGTGTAATGGCGAAACATGCGGGTGTAACAGCTATCTCAACCATGACTAATTCAGGATATAC
>DATHOL010000016.1:0-2116 GCA_035484895.1 Bacteroidia bacterium
TAGAAAGAGAAACCTTTAGAGGGTCATTTGCTTTAACCTCACCTTTATCCTCGCCATCAACAGAGATTTTACAATCTGCATTAGTAACAATAAGCGCATTTCCTTGCGATTGTGCAATTAAGTTATTCGATAGTAGGAAGATAAATGCGATAAGTACACTAAATTTTGCAGAAGGGGGTTTAGGGGATAATTTCATATTTTAACAAATTTATTGCCCGAAAATACAATAATTTATTCATCTAAAAGAAAAGCTTCTTAAAAACGGTCATCTTCCATTCATAAAGCATTCCTTTGTCATAGTTTTTAATTTGACCCTCTAAGTTATATCATGTTAGAAGGCATTCCCCCTATGTGTCGTCTATAATAACTTGAAAGATAATTCATAGGTTACCTAAATTACATAACTTTGAAAAAAATAAGGTCATGCCAAAAATTCTACTGCCAGATTTTAGTACCAAGGATTATTCAGGAATCGTAGATTCATTTCTTTTCATGGATAAAACTGTTTCACTTCCGGCAGGTTCGCTTGCTCCTTTAAGAGAGCATTTGGTTAAATGGGATAAACAATTCAGAAAAGTCTTTCAATCATATTTCGAGGGAAAAGGTAGTGCGAGATACGATAATCTTACTCAAAAAATGGAGGATTTTACAAATCAAATTCTTGAGTACGGGAGCAAATTACATGGTCAGGAAAAAAAATCCTTCTTTCTTTTTTGGAATGAGGTGGCTGACATTATTGAAAGTGATACCATACAATCGCAAGACAACTATTTAAAAAATAGCTGCAATTACTTTATTTGGGAATTAACAAAGCTCTCAAAGCAATCTTTGTAACCGAAGTATATTCTTCCCAGCACTTTTAATATTCTTATCTGCAATCCTAATATTAATGGATGCAATTTTGGATTGTAACCAAGCAATTTGTGTATTCAGGATGACAATTTGTGTATCGGAAGCCAACAATTAGTGTATTCATGGCGACAATTTATGTATTCATGGACGCAATAAGTGTATTCACGGGCGCAAACCTGATTTGGATGAATACAAAAGTAGTGTACATAAACACAAATACTTGTTTTTTGCTTTGTAAGCGTTACGTTTGATGCTCTTATCGGAAAGATTTGGAACGGGTTTTAGAAAATAATAGTGATTATATATTAAGAAACATTTTTGTGTCTTCTGTTTCAAGTATCCTTATGCTAACTGAGATTGAAAGTTCCTCATCAAGTTTGCAAAATCCTATTCGGGTAACTCCTATAGGTTGAGTGAAGGACGTATCCTTCCATTTTTCCACCATTAAATGCAGGGATGGATGAATGGTACAGGGAAAATGATATAATGTTTCAGAGGCAATTCCTAAAAGAACCTCATTATTACTTTGGATGTCTTTTCCATAATAAAAGATAGATAAAGATGGCATAAGCTCCGGTTTAGAATACCTTTCTATAACCAATTCTAAATTTTCAAACAAAACAGACTCTGGTAAATCAATAGTTGAATGTTTTCGAATAGCCTCTTGAAGTTCCTCATCCTTTAGCTTTTCATAGCTGCATGGAGTTATATAAAGAAGCTTAAGAGGGGTAAGGTTTCTCATGCCATTAGTTTTAATAAATATATCGAATATACGACTTTTACGCTCTTGTACCAAACTTAATATATCGTCTATTACAGTTCTTTTTACCTTTACACCCACAACTCTATCTCTATGTCCCCAAATGAAAGAGGCATCTTCCCAGCATGGGTAGATGACGATGATATAATTTCTGAATTATTGAAAAAAATGCTTTCAGACGAAAAGGCACTTCCTTATTCTTTTGTTATTAACCCTGAACAGGGTTCTACCACTCAGGAACGAATGAGAAAGATTCTTGACCGTATGGAAAAAGAAAAGCTCATTATACTGCCTCAACAGGAGTTTGGTAACATTGAACTTGGCGTATATGGAAGCACGGCTGGTCTTATCGGGTACAAGGCGCATAAACGGCAAAAGCACTTAAGCTTACTCTCAAGTAAAGTGACTGTTATTTTCTTCAGGGTTATGTTGATTGGAGCCTGTGCCGGACTTTTATATCTGCTGCTCCACAGTTTTAAAATTATATAAGCTCCTGTCTTTGAA
>DATHOL010000017.1:0-3621 GCA_035484895.1 Bacteroidia bacterium
GTTCTCTGGTAACATCAAACCCGGCCAAAAAAAGCGAACCGGAGGTTGGACTTAAAAGCGTGGTAAGCATTTTTATAGTAGTGCTCTTTCCTGCGCCATTCGGGCCAAGAAAAGCAAATATTTCACCCTTGTACACATCAAAGTCAATTTCATTAACGGCAATAAAATCGCCGAATTTTTTACTTAACTTTTTTACATAAATTATGGGTTCCATTGAATAAGTGATGAAGGGCAAAATTACAAATTACAAGCATTATTATTTATGCACATCTCTATTCTCCTTGCTTCTTTTTTAATTGCCTAATAAAATCTAAGGCCTCATGCACATGCTTTTTCCCTTCTGTCATGGAATGATATTTAAAAACAATTTGCCCGGTAATATCCACCACGTATGTTACGCGGTCAGTCAGCAGCATTCCGTTTACACCAAATTGCTTGATCACTTTTTCATCCGGGTCGCTTAGTAACTCATAATTCAGGCTGTCATGTTGCTGGAATTTTTTGTGGCTTTCAACACTTCCTTGGTTTATACCTATTACCTCTATCCCTAATTGTTTGAATATATTCAAGCTATCGCGAAACCCACATGCTTCTTTAGTGCAAACGGCACTTTCATCTTTCGGATAAAAGAAAATTACGAATATGTTATTCCCTATGGAGTCCTTCATGTTAAAGGTTTTTCCGTCCTGGTCCTTCAATGAAAACAATGGAATTTTATTTCCTACATCCAGTTGGTGCGATTGTGAAGTGCAGGAAGCCGCAAAGACAAGTGAGAAACATGCTATAGCAAGGTGTTTACGCATAATATACATTTTAATACCGGTTTAACGATTCGCAAATATTAACAATTTTTAATAATTTTGAGCAGTATTGCAACTGATTTTCTTCATTATTCACTCATACTGAAAAACTAATTTTGTTATTAGAAATACAGCTACCAAAGCTACCCTAAAATCAAGAAAACATGAAAACACACATTGGAAAAATTGCTTTTACAGGATTATTGGCACTCGCCTTAACTCTACCTAAATACAGTATAGCTCAGGATGATAATTCTCAACCTCCTGCGCAAGGTGACCAATCGCAATATCAAAATCCCTCAGATACTCCGCCTGACCAGAACGACCAGCAACTGGACCAGCAAGAAGCACAGCAAGCAGCACCGCCTTCTGACCAACCAGTAACCACTCAGGTTTTTTACGACCAGTTATCTCCATACGGACAGTGGGTGAACTATGGAAATTATGGTTATGTATGGATTCCAAGCGGTGTAACAAATTTTACCCCTTATTCTACCGAAGGACATTGGGTTTATACCGTATATGGATGGACATGGGTATCTGATTACCCTTGGGGATGGGCAGTATTCCATTATGGACGCTGGGCTTATGATAATGCCTATGGATGGTTCTGGGTTCCCGGTTATCAATGGGGCCCTGCATGGGTAGCCTGGAGGCATTGCGATGGATATTATGGATGGGCTCCGCTTTATCCCGGTTTAGATATTACTGTAAATTTTGATTGGTGGGATAATATTCCATCCAATTACTGGTGTTTTGTAAACGAACGATATATTGGTGACCGGTATGTATGGCGCCATTATGAGCCACGTACCTACAATACCGTTTACATCCGCAGGACCACTATAATAAACAATACATATTACGACAGAGACAGGCATGCAACCTATGCTGCCGGCCCTCAGCGCGAAGATGTGGAAAGAGCCATGCATACAACTATCAGGCCAGTTCCGGTGCATGAAAGCGCTTTACCCCAACAAAGATACGATCAGGCACACTTGCACTTGTATCGTCCAAATGTTACTGCTCCAAGGGCTGATGACCATGCTGCACCTGCAAGGTCGGTTCCTATTCAGCAAGTACCACAGCGCAATGTTCAATATAACCCGCAACAGGGCAATAACTGGCATGAAAACCAGCAACGGCAGGCTCCACAGCAACAAAGACAACAACCCCAGCAACCTGTCCGCCAACAACAAATACAGCAGCCAAGGCAGCAAGTTCAGCCTCGCAGCGCACCTCAGCAAAGTGGTGGCAATAGAGGTGGTAATAACGGTGGAAGTGGAAGAAGGCACTAATTATCAGAAAAGGGCTATTATCTAATAGCTCTTTTCTTTTTCACTTTTTCTTATCATCATCCTTCTTGCCTGAGAATTTCAGGTCATCCAGAATTAATGTGGTGCCTATTTTGGCTACATTCTTAGATTCAACCTGAATACCTATCGAAATAAATGCTGTATCAGGGACTTCATTCTGCCTGCGATATTTTAGGGGCACAACAAAGGGCACATAATCGGTATGCAAATCGCCTATACGAAGTATAGAATTTACTATGGTATCACGCTTTTTAGTAGCCCAATTCCAGCGGGTAAGCACAGCTCCGAAAACAGCAGTATCACCGGGTGTATGCTCAAAAACATAGAAACCTGTAAATGTTCCATACCGTTGCGAACACTTGAAACCGGACGCTTTCGTATGAATAATAACTTGCATTAAAGAATCTACCGTTCCTGTTGAATAAATTCCACCATTCACAGTATCTCCATGGTCGACTGCTATGCCAAGTTGCAATGCATATTTACCGCTATGGCTGCGGGTGGTTCTGATTACCGTCAACCCGTTATATCCCGGGTCGAAATGTTGAAACAGCAAATCATTGTCAGTCCATCCTTTGGGCGCTTCATGAATGGTATTTGGATAGACCCACCAATCTTCAAACCCTCCATTGGGAATATTCTGTGAAAAAGTGAAAAGTGAAAAGTAAAAAGTGAAAAATAAAATACAGGTTATTCTTTTCGTTATCATTCGCATCAGGTAATTCATTCAACATTAAAAATTTAAAATTCAGCACTTCCTAAATGCATCGCTGCCATTGTGTATATTGCAATAGCTCCGCACACCTTTATTTTATTCGTTTTTATCAATTCAGGTATATCCGCAAATGGAATTTCCAATACCTCAATATTTTCGGTGAGGTCGGGTTCCGGTTCAAACTTCTTATATGCGTTTTTCGCCAAAAAGAAATGTATGCTATTGGTATCTTTTGTTGGGTCGTCAAATACTTTACCGAGATAAACCATTTCATCGGAATGATATCCTGTTTCTTCCCGCATTTCGCGCAACGCGCCTTCTAAAGGGGTTTCCTTCTCCGCATTTCCCAAAGGGATCCCTTCGGAAAACACACCACCCGGAAACTCCAATAGTATTTCTTTTCCGCCATGCTTGTATTGGCGCACCATTATCGCATTACCCTCTTTTGTAACAGGCAACGCTATTACCACCTCGGGACGAATATTTACAAAGTAATCATCAATAACCAGTCCATTGGGCAGTTTTACAGCATCCTGTTGTATGGTTACCCATTTATTATGGAAAACAATTTCACTTTTTAGGATATCCCAGGGCTCTATTTTCGGCATAGTATTTGTAATGGTATGGCAAATATATTAAACCCCATCAAGCCATTTGGGTGGCAATTTACCCCATTAATCCCAGCAAACTGGTTACTTAGGCTTTTTTAACATCTCACCATTACAGCCTCATTTCAGGAATTTCGGTAAGTTTGAATTCCCAAAATAGAATTTTGATAATTTAGAAATGA
>DATHOL010000018.1:0-3418 GCA_035484895.1 Bacteroidia bacterium
GTTTGGCAGGCCTGTTTATAAATATACTGATGCAGGGTTCCCGCAGGGGGCCGACACTTCAATGCTGGCGGTTTTCCTGGCAGATATAGATAATGATGGATTTCCACGCCCTCCCGGGGAGGTTTATTACAGCGTAACGCCTGCACATCTTATTGTGCAATGGGATAGAGTGGGCTACCAGACATTTGATGACGACCTGTATGATAATTTCCAGGTTACTATCACCAACGGTGCCGACTCCATACTATCAGCAGGCAATAATGTTTCCTATTGTTATTCGGTGATGAGTTGGGCATCCGCAGATTCCGCGGGAGGTTCGGGAGGTTTTTTTGGGGTTCCTGCGGAAGTGGGGGTCAGCAAAGGCGACGGAGTTCATTATGCGCAATTCGGCGCATTCAAATACCGGGGATATTACTATTATGGCCCCTATGACACCAATAGCGAACTTTATTGGATAGAAAACAAGTCCTTTACATTCAATACATGTGTAAGCGGAAATAACATTGCACCTGTTATTATAGCCCCTGTATGCAGCAGCTACGACCTGTGCGCAGTCGATACCTTATCCCTTTCAGCATTTTTCCTCTGTTCTGAAAAGGGGCAGAAAGCAACCCTTACCGCCTACTCACCGGGTTTATCCGGGCTTACCTCCGACACTTCAAGCGGATATTCTATTGACAGCATTACCATACACCTGGTGGCGGCCCTGGCAGATACGGGCATGCACGTTATAACAATTAAAGCCACCGATAACAGTTCTCCGCCTTTAACCGACAGCATAGAGGTCAGGATTAACATCAGCCCCTGCGGCGATACAACAAAAAAAGACACAAATACAGGATTAAAAAGTGTAGCCAATCCTACTAATTTTACTGTTTACCCTAACCCGTCCCATGGTGTATTCACCCTGAAAATTGTAAATAGTAAATTTTCAATGCAGAATGATGGAATTAAGATATATAATGTTTTAGGCCAACAAGTATATTCGGCATTTACAACCCCGAAAGCTACGGGGAACAATTTACCATATACAATTGATTTGTCATCAAATCCGAGCGGGGTTTATTTTTACCGGGTAACATCAGCAAGTGGGAGTTTGATGGGAGAAGGGAAATTGGTGATTCAGAAATAAAGCGCTATCGTTATTCCTGCTGAAGCACTATTATTCTATTCAAAAAAATAAAAAAATCCCCGGTTCTTCAACCTCCGGGGATTCACTAATTCACACTTTGTCTAACTCATTCAGCAGTAAACTCTACGTTACACTTTATTTCCACATCATTACTAAGGGCAATTGCAGGAAAGTTTCCGCCAAAATTGAAATCAGCGCGTTTTACTTCTCCTGTAATTTTAAATCCGGCTATCGTAGTAGCAGGTTTCATAGGGTGTTGAACTACATTTCCTTTCACATCAAGGTTAACATTTTTGGTAACTCCGTTAAAAGTTAAATCACCGTTTAATGAGTACTTTTTATCTGCAACCTTTACAAACGATTTGCTTTTAAAAGTCAAATTCGGGTTCTTTTCTGCATGAAAGAAATCAGCTTGTTTTAAATGATTGTCTCGCATTTCATTGGCTGTATCAATACTATGCACATCGGCGGTCAGTTCTATTTCCGCTCCGGTAAAATCTTCCTTCGGTGCATTCAATTTAATATCAAAGTTCTTGAAAGCGCCGTCTATTTCCGATACCATCATATGGGTAATGCCGAATCCGATTTTTGAATGCGCTTTGTCTAACGTCCATACTTTAGGGCTTGTTGTTTTTTCTACTGTGTCCATTTTATTTGTTGTTTTTATTGAGAATTATTTACTTGAATTATTGTTTGAAGGGAAAAAGTTGGATTTGTCTTTTACAAAAAAGGATATCCAAAATAGGGCCAGCAATAAGGCCGACATAGGTGGCCGTCCATGACTTAGCTCTGTTGCCATCGCTCCGCCCAAATACGAGCAAAGCAAATAGAACCCGATTTTAGATGTTTTAGGATAAAAGAATAATAAAAGGCATATTAATTCAGTTACCCCGAAGATTTTAATATAAGAGCCAAATCCGCCGGCAGTTAAACCTGCAGTCATTTCAGGGTTGCCGGAAATTTTCATAAAAGCGCTCATTAGAACCATTATGGATGCTACTGCGGCTATTATAATTGAAATGATATTTCTTGTTTTGTTTGTCATGTATTTTTTTATTGGTTTGTGGGTGCAAAGATATCCTATAGTTAGTATACAAAAGGTAGTGATATACTAAAGTATACCAGTATACAAAAGGATACCTGTAGCTTTAATCGGCATATCAGATAATTTTTAACAATATCATAGCAGGAATTTTTAACTGATACACGACCCTCATTTTCAAAAGATTGAGTATTAATAGATATACTGCAAAGATGGGAGGATGCACTATTTAAAGTATTACACCTTGCCGGGAAAATATTACATATTTTACACCCCGGTTTGTACAAATCATACGTCAGAAACTATCTCTCTTATTTATAAATGTAGTAGATTTGCAATTCATATTTTAAAAATGCCTACTCCATTAGAACAGGAAATAAAGAAAAGGAAGAAACATGGTGTCAACATCCTTGAACCGCACAGCGAGTGCAAGAAAAACCTGCTGCCCGTTAAGGACGCTTTGGATATCCTCAGCGGGAAATGGAAACTTCCTATCATTATTGCGCTCACCTTCGACAACAAGCGTTTTAAAGAAATGCAACGGGAAATTGAAGGCATCACTCCGAAGATGTTATCGAAAGAATTAAAAGAACTGGAAATAAACCAGCTTGTAAAACGCACCGTTTATGATACATTGCCGGTTACGGTAGAATATTCACTGACTGCTTATGGTAAGTCCCTTCACAAAGTAATTGAAGAACTACGGACCTGGGGATTGCAGCACCGCAAAAGGTTATTGACACGAAATTAAACCCTTACTTATGAAAACTATATTTTCAAAAAATGCACCTGAACCTATTGGCCCTTATAGCCATGCAGTGCAGGCAGGCAACCTTGTTTTTGTATCCGGACAGGTTGGAAAAGATTCCAACGGAGGTATGCATACCGAAAACATTAAAGAAGAAACAACACAGGTAATGACCAATGTAAAAAACATATTGGAAGCAGCCGGACTTACTATGGCAAATGTGGTAAAGACTACCATTTTCCTTATCAATATGGATGATTTTGCACAGGTTAATGAAATATATGGTTCATTCTTCACTGGCAATTATCCTGCACGGGAAACAGTTCAGGTATCGCGCTTGCCGCTCAATGTAAACATTGAGATTTCAGTAATTGCTTCTGCTGAATAAATACTTAATTGCCGGTCGGGCTCTGGCTAATTGCCAGTCGGGCTCCGACTAAAACATGTGATGGCACCAGGCTCTGTAAGCTTCTTTCTGGTCTGGTGTAGCTTCTTT
>DATHOL010000019.1:0-5907 GCA_035484895.1 Bacteroidia bacterium
TTGGTGGCTCCAGCACCACTATCTTTTATTGCCCATTGCCAAGATTGAGCTGAAAGTGAACATGTAAAAATTAAAAAAGTAATCAGGAGTATTTTCTTCATAAAACCTTTCAGCCTTTTAACAAAGATAGAGGAATACTTATAAATGACAAGTGTAACAATTTCACTCAGTTCATAGCTCATAGTTTATAGTTCATAGCTCTGTTATTAGTTTCTTGTTTATCTTTGAACATTCAGAGAGAGAATCATGTCGGATTTTGTAGTATCAGCCAGAAAGTATCGCCCATCTACGTTTAAAGATGTAGTAGGGCAGAGTGCCATAGTTAACACGCTTAAAAACGCTATTGCAAATAATCATTTGGCGCAATCATTTTTGTTTTGTGGCCAGCGTGGTGTGGGTAAAACTACTTGTGCCCGTATTCTGGCAAAGACCATCAACTGTCAGAATTTAACTGCCGAAACGGAAGCCTGCAACGAGTGCGATTCCTGCAAAAGCTTTAACGACGGACGTTCTTTCAATATCCATGAATTGGATGCTGCCTCCAGCAACTCGGTAGATGATATACGTGCGTTGATAGAGCAAGTTCGATTTGCACCACAAGCCGGAAAATACAAGGTCTATATCATAGATGAGGTTCACATGCTATCCGCCAGCGCTTTCAATGCGTTTTTAAAAACATTGGAAGAACCGCCTCCACATGCAATTTTCATTTTAGCTACAACAGAAAAGCACAAGATAATCCCGACCATACTTTCCCGTTGCCAGATATTCGATTTCAAACGGATTCAGATAAAAGATATAGCCAGCCACTTAGCCTATATTGCCGGAGCGGAAGGTATTACCGCCGAACCGGAAGCCTTGCACATATTGGCGGAAAAGTCTGATGGAGCAATGCGCGATGCGCTCTCCATGTTCGACAGGATGGTGAGTTTTGCCGGAAAAGAACTGACCTATAAAAAGGTTATTGAAAACCTGAACATACTCGATTACGATTACTACTTTAAGGTAACTCAGGCTATATTAAATGCTGATATTTATTCCGCACTTTTAATATTTGATGAAATACTTGGCAATGGTTTCGACGGACATTTATTTATCAATGGATTAGGAGAACACTTCCGGAATTTATTAGTTGCAAAGAATCCCGCGACTGCGGTATTGCTTGAAAAAGGCGGAGCTTTAAATGAAAAATATATTGCACAGGCCTCTGCCTATACGGAGCCGCTTTTATTTAAGGGCCTATCTATTATCAGCCGTACCGATGTAAGTTATAAAATGGCGGTTAACCAGCGTTTGCTGGTGGAAGTAGCGTTGGTAAAACTCACGAACCTCTTAATTGCTCCCGAAGAACAGGCTTTGACTCCCGTTAAAAAAACTGTAGGGGTTCAAAATGTTGAACCCTTGCAAACCCCAGCTAAACCGGCTGCTGCACCGCCTCCGCCGGCATATAAGCCGCCTGTTGCTACAGTTCCAAAAGTAGCAGAACCTAAACCGGATGTGCCACCCAAGGCTGCATCTAAACCGAATTTTGCTTCCTATACCAAAATGATAAATGAAGATTCTGCTGCAAAAGAGACTGCAGGAGAGCAGGAATCAGGTGAACAGGAAAAGGCAGAACCTCTGCCTGAAGCCGCACTGGCAGAAGCATGGAATGAGTATGCCCAATTAGTGAAAGATAAAGAAATAGCAGACGGAGTTACACTTACAAATGTTTCTCCAAAGGTTATTTCAGATGCTCCTTCTACATTTGAAATTTTGGTTGAAAGTTCATATCACCAACAAGTAGTGGAGAAAAGGCGGGATAGCATTATTAATTTTCTAAAAGAAAAATTAGGAGTTAAAAAGGTGAATATGGTTGTTACTATTTCAAAGACTGATACCCAGCGGAAGCCTTATACTGCCCAGGAAAAATATGCCGCCATGAAGACCAAAAACCCTGAGATTGACAAGCTAGTGGATCAATTGGGGCTTGGCCTGGATATGTAATATACGGGTTCATAAAGCCGAAAGTTCATAAAGTTATAAAGTATGAACAAAAAACTTTACGAACTTTGCAAACTTTATAAACTTTATAAACTACTATGAACCCACAAAAAATCACAATTGAAAAAGGAAAATTAGTTGTTCCTGAAAACCCAATTATCCCTTTTATTGAAGGCGATGGAACAGGCCGCGATATTTGGAAAGCATCGGTACGCGTAATAGATGCAGCCGTAAAAATTGCATACGATGGCAAACGCCAGATTGCATGGAAAGAAGTATTAGCCGGACAAAAAGCATTTGATCAAACCGGAAACTGGTTGCCGGATGAAACTCTTGCCGCTTTTAACGAGTATTTAGTAGGTATTAAAGGCCCGCTTACCACACCCATCGGTGGCGGTATCCGTTCGCTCAATGTGGCTTTGCGCCAGATTTTAGATTTATATGTATGCCTTCGTCCTGTACGTTGGTTCGAGGGAGTTCCTTCTCCTGTAAAGAATCCGGGCGCTGTTAACATGACTATTTTCCGTGAAAACACCGAAGATATTTATGCAGGTATTGAATACATAGCAGGTAGCCCTGAAGCACAAAAAGTACTTGACTTTATTGCGAAGGAATTCCCGAAAGATTTTGCAAAAATCCGCTTTGGAACTTCCCAGAAAGTAGCGGATTTCTATAAACAAGTTGGCGTAGAAATGCCAAATGAAGTAATGGTAGGCTTAGGCGTTAAAGCCGTTAGTAAAACCGGAACTGTCAGGTTAGTCCATAGCGCTATTGCTTTTGCCATTAAGCATAAACGGAAATCAGTTACCCTTGTTCATAAAGGAAATATTATGAAATATACCGAAGGCGCTTTCCGCGACTGGGGATATGGTGCTGCTGAAGAATTTTTCGGAGAACAGGTTTATACCTGGAACCAATGGGAAAAAACCAAAGCTGCTAAAGGCGAAGATGCTGCAAATACAGAAATGAAAGCTGCTGTTGCCGCCGGAAAAATCATTATTAAAGATGCTATTGCTGATATTACATTGCAACAGGTTCTTACCCGTCCCGAAGATTTTGATGTGATTGCAACCCTTAACCTGAATGGAGATTACCTTTCAGACGCGCTTGCTGCACAAGTAGGTGGTATTGGTATTGCTCCGGGTGCAAACATCAACTATATTACAGGCCACGCTATATTTGAAGCTACCCATGGTACCGCTCCAAAATATGCTGACTTGGACAAAGTAAATCCGGGTTCGGTAATACTTTCCGGCGCTATGATGTTGGAACACCTTGGTTGGTTGGAAGCTTCTGACCTTATTTACGAAGGAGTAAATGCATCTATTGCCGCTAAACGCGTTACCTATGATTTTGAAAGACAAATGCAAGGTGCTACTTTGCTGAAGTGTTCAGAGTTTGGTACTGAGATTATCAAGAATATGTCCGCTGTGAAAGTATAAAGCAATGGTTACAAGCAGACAGTTTAAACTGGAAGAACAGATTCGCGAATTGGTCCGTAAGGATAATAAATGCGATGTTCAGTTTATTTACAACAGGGATGCAGATAAATGGTCTGTTGATGTTTTTACAGTAAACCCTTCCAATGGTGAAACTTTCCTGATGAAATCAGAACCCAGTGCAGATGCAAATTACGAACTGGCATTAGAACGCGTTCTGCAATATGTTAATACACATAAAAAGGACTACAGTTCGTATACCGTTGAGTGGGCCAAGAAAGGTGAGAATAGCAACACTACTTCCTATTTTTATTGTACCGGCATGTACGATGTACTGCATAAATTTTATGAAGGAAAAACCAATCCTGATAAGTATATCATCTTTAGCATTAAGCTGAATTCGGTAGAGTAAAAAGTATGTTTAAAAATGAATAACCCTGTCCGCCAATATGCGGATGGGGTTTTGTTTTTAGATAGTATATGTTCTGGCGTTGATAATATTATAAATAACCAGCCTTTTATTAACTACCTTGTAAATGAAAATGTAGTTCTTATCGAACACAGCGCAATGGAGATTTCGCCTGGCTAATGTCAGTTTTTTGCAAACAGGATATTTATTTGGGAAGATAGAAAGTGAATATCCGAATTCATATAAACTATCCATAAAAGATAGTGCCCTTTCGGGATTGCCATTGCCGGCAATAAAAATAGAAATATCCACAATAGATTGTTCTGCTTTTGGCTTCAGAACTACCTGGACTTTTTCTTTTTCATCCATTTTTTAATTTTCTCGGTAGATATATTTTTTGCTTCTTCCAAAGTGTATTCGCCTTTATCCTGTTCCATTTCAACGGCAAGTTGTTCAAACTCTTCGTCGGTAGCAGGGTGTGTGGGGTTTATCCAGTTATATTCCTTGGTAACTTCCGGGTCAATGGAAACCGTTTTTACAGTCTTTACATTGGATAAAAAATCAGCCAGTTCTTTTGCATGGGCTTTGGTATCGGTAGTTAAAAGGATGGTGTGCATAGCGTATAATTAAGCAATACACAAATATACGCATATTCCTTTTTCAAATTTCCACGACATTCTCACTACAGCTCATTTTGTTAAAATGTGTTATAACCCCATCAAATATATGGGGTTTTGGCTTTGCTCCCTACCCTTTGCCCGAAAATTGCTACATTTGGCGTCTTAATTGAAAAGCCGCATGAAAACAATATTCAACGAAGCCGATAAAAACGAAATTATCAGCCGCATTGAAAAGCTTACTCCGGAAACCCAACATGTATGGGGAAAAATGAATGTAGGCCAGATGTTGGCGCATTGCGCAGCAGGTGCTCAAATGCCAACCGGAGATATTATTGTGAAGAGCAGCCCGGTTGCATTCATTGGCCAGTTTTTCAAAAAAGCTATTATACACAGTGATAAACCTCTGCGCAAAGGTTCTCCAACTGCACCTGAGCTTACAATGGTTGACCAAAAGGATTTCGACAAAGAGAAAGCAGCCTTTATTTCCGCCGTTAATAAGTTGTATACCGGTGGCGAAAATGGAATTAAAACTGAAAAACACGCCTTTTTTGGCAAAATGACTCCTAAGGAATGGGGCATACTTAATTATAAACACGCAGACCATCACCTGCGCCAATTTGGAGTTTAACAGCACATTATATTTTATGTACAGAAACAAACTAGTCCTTTTATGTATCCTCTGTTTTTTAGGAATTTCAGGCTTTAGCCAGGAAAGATATTTCGTTTCTACCCTTGCGGGAGATACTTCCAATCTAGCTGCCAATCCATTTTTAAATGCCAATGCAGGCTGGCACGACGGATTAGGAAGTCAGGCATTGTTTAATGGCCCTACCGGAATAGCTGTGGATACTATAGGGAATGTATATGTAGCTGATACATATAATAATGTCATTCGTAAAATATCTGCCTCAGGCACAGTTACTACCATTGCAGGGGATACTGCCGATATTAAAAAAGGGCTTGACTCTAACCTCGGTTATATTGATGGAAGCGCTTTCAATGCTAAGTTCAGCAACCCGTTGGGTATTTGTGTAGACAAGGTTGGCAATGTATATGTAGCTGATACATATAACAATGTAATTCGTAAAATTTCAACTACAGGAACCGTTTCAACCTATGCCGGGACGAATTCCTTCGGATATGTAAACGGAGCTGATTCAGTAGCGGAGTTTTTTGCACCAACCTCTTTAAGTATTGATGCTGCCGGAAACATATTTGTTGCCGATGAAGGCAATAATGCCATTAGGAAAATATGGGCTATTGGAGATTCAGTAACTACCTTGGCAGGAAAAGGTTCAGACACAGCGGGCTACATTAACGGTACGCTTGATACGGCATTATTTATCACCCTTTTCGGAGTAACAACTGATAAAAACGGAGCCATATACGCTAGCCAGTTTGGTAACGGTTCTAATGCCATCAGAAGGATATACAATGGTACAGTAACTACTTATGC
>DATHOL010000020.1:0-5361 GCA_035484895.1 Bacteroidia bacterium
CAAAAGGCGGAAGATGTAGACTGGCTCAAAAAGAATGTACCATTTGTATGTGAGCTGTTATTAGGCCATGTGCGTTATGGCACCTATGGCAAAAACGCTGTGGAAACCTGCCATCCGCTACTGCGCCAAAATAACTGGCTGACTAAAAACTTAGTGATTGCAGGTAACTTCAACCTTACCAATGTAGATGAACTGTTCCAAAAACTGATTGACCTTGGGCAACATCCAAGTGAAAAGACCGATACAGTCACAATCCTTGAAAAGATTGGGCATTTCCTTGATAAGCAAAACGAAAAACTGTTCAATAAATATAAAGATGCCGGACATCCAAACCCCGAAATATCAAAATTGATAGCGCAACACCTTGACCTGAAAAGCATCTTACATGATGCTGCTAAACGTTGGGATGGTGGCTATACTATTGCCGGCCTGCTCGGCCATGGCGATTCATTTGTATTAAGGGATCCTAACGGAATCCGCCCTGCTTTCTATTACCATGATGATGAAATAGTAGTTGCTACTTCCGAACGCCCCGCATTACGTACCGGCTTCAATATCCAAACCCGTGAAATAAAGGAACTAAAACCGGGCCATGCGCTTATAGTTAGAAAAGATGGAACCGTTACTGAAACAGAGATACTGAAACCGGGAGAGTACAAAGCCTGTTCATTCGAGCGGATTTATTTCTCTCGCGGTAACGACCAGGACATATATAAAGAGCGTAAGAACCTTGGAAAGATTGTTACTCCAAGCGTGTTGAAATCCATTAATTACGATTTAGAGAATACCGTTTTTTCATTTATACCAAATACTGCTGAGGTTGCATTCCTTGGTATGGTGGAGGAAGTGGAACATTACCTTGATAAATTGAAGGAAAATGAACTGGAAAAATTGGATGATTTAAAGGATAAAAACAAGCTAAAGAAGCTGTTGTCAATACATCCAAGGGTGGAAAAGATAGCATTGAAAGATACCAAACTCCGCACCTTTATTACCAATGATATTAACCGCAATGATAAAGCAGCGCACGTTTACGACACTACGTATGGTGTGGTGAGAAGAGGTATTGATACCCTTGTAACCGTTGATGATTCAATAGTGCGTGGTACAACTTTAAAGCAAAGTATCTTCAGGATATTAGACAGATTAGGCCCGAAAAAGATAATTGTAGTTTCATCGGCTCCGCAAATCCGCTACCCCGATTGCTATGGAATAGATATGGCTAAAATGGGCGACCTGGTGGCTTTTGAGGCAGCCGTAGCCCTGTTAAAGGAATCATTCCGCGAGAATTTGCTGGATGAGATTTATGAAAAGGCCAAAGCCATGAATGAACTGCCTCGCGAAAAGGCAGTAAACTTAGTTAAGCAGATTTACGACTTATTCACGCCAGACCAGATTACCCGTAAGATTACCCAATTGCTTACCCCGGAGGATATTAAAGCCGAAGTGGAAATCATCTATCAATCGGTGGAAGGCTTACACGAAGCTATTCCTGACCATAAAGGTGATTGGTACTTTACAGGCAACTACCCTACCCCCGGTGGCAATAAAGTGGTAAACCGTTCTTTCATCAATTATATGGAAGGAAAGAACGTGAGAGCTTATTAAAAGTAGTGATGAGTTATAAGAGATAAGTGATGAGCCAGGGAATGTATTGCTTATCTCTTATCACTCGTCTCTTATCACTAAATACTTCCCCTGCTTTTATTCCTTGATACAATCCTGACCTCTGTTGCGCCGGCGCCAAACTTATTATAAGATGCATCAGAATATTCAATGCCTTCGTACGTTCTTAACAAGTCACGTATAGTTTGCCGCAGAACCCCATTACCTACCCCATGTATAAATACAATTTTGGTGAAATGACCATTGATAGCTTGTTCCAGCTTGCGACGGAAATGTTTTGCCTGGATATCTAACTTCTCCGTATTGTTCAGGCCGTAATAGTCCTCCATAAGCTTTTCTATGTGTAAATCGACTATCATTTCGTCCTTGGCATGGGCTTTAGATAGCTTTTGGCTGGTAGCTGATGGCTGATAGCTTATAGCATCTTTATGCTGAATCCTTATGTCCTCAAGAGAAAAATGCGGAATCGCCACTAATTCCTTAATTGGCATATCTATTTCAAAGCCACCTTCAATTTCTACACGGGCTTTTAGTGTGGAAATGAATTCTTTTATAATTCCTTCCCCTTTTTCATTTAAAAACCGCACAGTATCACCTACTTTTAGCTTCATAAACCCCTGTTAATTAGGAATTAGGAATTAGGAATTAGGAATTTCCGCAAAAATAGTGTTAATTTCTAATTCCTAATTCCTAATTTTTAATTACATTTGCAGCCCTTTTAAAAAAACCAAAGCCATGAACCTCATACAATACGTTGAAGAAAAGCTTGCTAACAAGAAAGAACTCCCTTCATTCAAAGCAGGCGATACCATTACTGTACACTACAAAATTAAGGAAGGTGACAAAGAACGCGTACAGCAATACCAGGGTACCGTTATTCAACGCCGTGGCGAAGGCGCTTCTGCCAGCTTTACCGTAAGGAAAATTTCCAACGGTGTTGGCGTAGAACGTGTTTTCCCAGTGAACTCTATATTTATTGATAAAATTGATGTAAATAAAGAAGGTGTAGTTCGCAGAGCACGTATTTACTATATCCGTCAGGCGAAAGGCAAAAAAGCCCGTATTGAAGAAAAACAATACAATGAAAAGGAAATAGCTAATGCTCCTGCTGCTAAAAAGCCGGTTGCAACTCCCGCTGAATAATTAGTTAACTTACTATAATAAAAAAACCTCAGTATTCTACTGAGGTTTTTTTATGCCTGCTAGCTTACTAAGCCTATTACTTATTAGGTTTTGCCGAATTCTTCTTCTCAAGCCTTTTATTCTTAATATAGAAGTAAAGGAAGGAAAGCACTATTATAAGCAATCCGGGCAGGAAGTAAGACGCTGAAAGCCCTTCCGGATTAATGAATGTAAAGAATCGCTTAATCCTGAACTTTTGGGCGAAAGGAACATCCTGTTTAATCGACATCCACACAAACGAAGCCCTGCCCACCACATGGTCTTCGGGAACAAAGCCCCAGAAACGTGAATCGACCGAATTGTGGCGGTTATCACCCATCATAAAGTAGTAATTCATTTTGAAGGTGTAACTCGTAGCCGCTGCTCCATTTATGTATATGGCAGCACCTTTTACATCCAACGTATTATGCTCAAATGCGGTAATTATCCGTTTATATAAAGGAAGATTAGCGGTATCCAGTTTTACGGTTGCACCTTCCTTAGGAATCCAAAGCGGGCCAAAGTTATCTACATTCCATGGGTAGTGTGCTGAAAAAGGAAAAATCTGTTTAGGGTCAGGCTTATTAGCCGGTTCTATTTCCGGTTCCACATTTACCACATCCGGGTTTTGCTGTAATTCTTTCAAACTGGCTTTCGTCAAATTTATCTCATACAAATACTGACTACCATTTTGCTGGTAATCTGTTGAGCCTTCATCAGTAATATCCAGTTTTTTAAATACTGAAGTTTCCAATGGTTCTTTAGTAAATATAAGATACTTGAATTCAGATTCAGCAGGCAGTTCATCCTTTTTACCATCTATATAAACATCTGCATTCCTTATGGATAAAGTATCTCCGGCTATAGCTATGCAACGTTTAATATAATTTTCCTCCCTGTCAATTGGCCTTACAATCAGGTAACCCGGATATTTCACCCCATCCATAGTTCGGATAGGGTCATTACGCAGCACGGATTCCTTGCCATAAAGCCTGCAAAGTGCATAATAGCTCGGATTATCCATATTACTGCAAACAGTATCCCCTTCGGGGAAATTAAATACTACGGCATCGTGCCTTTGCACTTTGGTATATCCCGGGATACGGATACAAGGAAACTCGAGCCATTCCAAATAGGAGTTTATGTTGTTTACTAATGTAGCATGTGCAAATGGAAATGAAATTGGGGTCATGGGTATGCGGGCTCCATAACTGGCTTTGCTTACAAAAAGATAATCGCCTACCATAAGGGTTTTTTCTTCCGATGGGGTTGGAATAGTATATGCCTCTATCAAAAAGGTGCGAATGATAGTAGCTGCAATTACAGCAAATACAATAGCTTCCATCCATTCATGGCCAATAGAGGCTTTGGCGCCTTTTTTATCAGGCAGCGGTAATTGAAACTTCTCTTTGCTGAAAGCAAAATAAGGCAATGAAACAAAAAAGAAAACTCCGGAGGCAAGCATTTCCCACCATTTTTTCTTTTGGAAAGCAACGGCTGTTATGGCAGAGATTACCATAATCATCATAAAACCTACACCGGGAATTAAGATGATGAGAATCCACCACCAGGGGCGTTTTATAATTTTGAGCCAGATGTAATAATTGTAAATCGGGATTAAAGCCTTCCAGCCTTTTTCACCTGCTTTTTCAAATATTTTCCATAACCCTGCAATGGTTGCAGCAATTATTACGAGTAGAATAGGTTTTACCTGGAACATGCATTTTTTGTATAAGGCTCAAAGATACGTGTTTGAAAGTAATACTTCCAAGTCCAATTGTTAAGATATGTTAGGGGCTTTGTTAGTTACCTCGCTTAAAAAACATAAAAAAATCGGTACTCAAATGTTACACTTTTTCACGGAATTGAAGGTATAACATTTGCCTTGTATGCCATAACCAATAAGTATTTTAGCCATGTTACAATAAAAACACCAACTGTAACATGTAAATCGGCTCTGGCAAATGCGTGGCACTTTTTTTGCCCATAAGATTTTAACTATCAATATATTATACAAATTTAAAAATGCAATATATTGAACCACTTTATATTGCAAGATTTTGAGGTTGGGAGGTTAATGGCTTTTGGAAAGGGAACATATTTTTAACACAGAGGCGCAGAGTAAAAAGAGTTTCACGGAGTAAGGATATTTAGCTTGGCGGGCTTTGCAAGAAGATTTTATTAATGAAGCTAGCGCTAAGGTCTATAGATTTATGCAAAAGACACAAAATTATATTATATTTGTCAGCATATTTTATACTTTCATCTATTAAAACTTAAAAAAATGAATCAATCAAAATATCCACCTTATGTAGATGCCTTTGGAAAAATCCCCGACATATTTGAAGAAATTAAAAAAGCAGCTGTGCCGCCGAAATTTACTCTTGATTTTCTAAAGACAGTTCTCGGATTAAAATCATCAAGTTACCAAGCAATGCCGGCACTCTTAAAAAAATTAGAATTTCTTGATGTAAATAGTGTCCCGACAAACATTTACAAAGAGTATAGGGATGATTCCAAGTCACAAATAATTTTAGGAACACAGGTAAAAGCGGCATATTCAGATTTATATAG
>DATHOL010000021.1:0-4402 GCA_035484895.1 Bacteroidia bacterium
CGGGGTAGGTGTTCAGGGGTTTGGATACAATGCCACTATCGCCAGCTGGCCTTTAAATTCGGGAAATGTGTTCTCGGGAACTTCTTATGGCCTTTATGCTGCACAGACAACCGCTGCCACCACAGGGGTTGCAGCTATTTATGCCCAGGACGCACAGACAAGCGATAATGTGCAGGTAAATGCCTGGAGCGGGTCTACGCACTATAAAGTCCTCGGAAGTTTTGCCGGAAGTGTTTCTTGCGCTGTTAAGGATTTAAATGGAGACAAAGTGGTAATGCATTGCCCTGAAACTCCTGAATTTTATTTTGAAGATTATGGAGAAGGGCAACTGATGAACGGCAAGGCCCATATTGACCTTGATCCCATATTGGCAAAAAATGTGGCTATTGATGAAAAACATCATTTAAGAGTATTTATACAACTGGACGGAGATTGCAAAGGTGTTTACGTTGCCAATAAAACAACCACAGGTTTTGATGTGGTTGAACTCAATGGCGGCGCTTCCAATACCTCGTTCGAGTGGCACATTATATGCAATGCGAAAGATGAGAATGAAGGTGGTGTTGTAAACCATAATCAGGATTTAAGATTTGAAAAAGCTCCCCTAGTTAAAATGTTTCAGACCAAAACTGAATCAGGCTTAAAAGTCCCGCCGACAATTATTCAACCTTCCATACAGGGTAAAAACTAATTCATAACTAAAAAAAACAAACGCCATGAAAAAAATAATAATTATTGGAATTTCAATCGCAGTATTTGCTTCCTGCAAAAAGTCGAGTGATACGACAACTCCACCGGCATCTACAACTACCACGCAACCTGCAACTCCTGCAGGAGGTTCATTTACGAATCTCCATAATTTTAATGATACCAACGGAGGAAACCCCGTAGGTGATTTAATTATATATAATGGGCTGCTCTATGGAATGACCCAAGGAGACGGTTCAAATTATTACGGTAATATTTTCTCTATTAATACCGATGGAACAGGATTTAAGGACATGTACGATTTTACTGGCAGCGGAACCAAAGGAAACAGTCCTGTTGGGGATTTAACAGTTTATAATGGAATATTGTATGGTATGACATACCAGGGAGGAACAGGCAGCGGCGGTGTTATTTTCTCCATCAATCCAACTACCGATGTTTACACCGTGCTCTCCAATTTTGGCACCGGCACCAATAACGGATATCACCCGCAGGGAAGTTTAACGGTGTCGAGCACAGGCCTCATGTATGGAACTACTTCAACAGGGGGGACCCATGGACTGGGCAATATTTTTTCCTTTAATCCTGCAGGTAATGTATATACCAATCTGTATAATTTTAATGCGGGTGGAATTGAACCTATCTCTAGTTTAGTACTTTCGGGGACCGTTCTTTACGGAACAACATACCTGGGCGACCCCGACAACGCCGGGGTTGTATTTTCCGTTAATACCGATGGATCAGGATATAAAGCCCTTTACAAATTTGGTGGTGCAAAGGGGCAAAATCCGGATGGTTCATTACTCCTTTCAGGGACTACATTATATGGCATGACCAATTTCGGGGGAAATAACGCAGACAGTGTTGGAAATATTTACTCTGTCAGCACCACAGGCACAGCATTTAAGGACATTCTTGATTTTAATGGGTCAAATGGTTCATCTCCATATGGGGCATTTATTATTTCAGGAACTACTTTGTATGCAATGACAACAGGAGGAGGAAGCCAGGGCGGGGGAAATGTTTTCTCTATTGATACAACCGGTTCGGGATTTACAAACCTGGTTAACTTTGGTTTGGGCGGATCTCCCGGTGCATTTCCGCATGGTTCTTTAGTGCTTTCAAATAATGTATTGTATGGCATGACCCATTCAGCCGGACCATATGGCTACGGAACAATTTTCAGTTATGCACTGTAAAAATAAAAAGGACGCACTATGATATAGCGCGTCCTTTCCCTGTAAGGGTTTAAATATGAGTTTTAGAACTACTTAGCCTTAGACTTGCTAACCTTCTTTGCAACCTTTGGTGCTTTTTCAGCCACGGCGGCTTTAGGCGCAGCGGCAGCAGCCCTTGCTTTGTTGGCTCTTTTCATAAGCTTCGACTTTAAGTTAGAAGCTTTGTTTTTATGGAAAATATTTTTCTTGGCAAGCTTATCTATGGAAGAGAGCAACTTTTTAAGGTCGTCGGTAGGTACTTCATTTTGGGTTTCTTTCTTTAAAAAAGTACGTACAGTTTTAGCCTGGTAACGGTTACGTTGTCTTTTAGCTTCGTTAGACCTGGTCCTTTTAATAGCTGATTTGTGATTTGCCATTTTTGTTTATTGATTAGTTTATAGAAAAATTATTTTACGCGTTCACAGTATGATGAAGTTCTGGTATCAATCCTTATTTTGTCGCCTATATTTACAAATAAAGGTACGTTAACAACGCTACCGGTTTCAACAGTAGCGGTTTTAAGTGCATTAGTAGCCGTATTGCCTTTTTCACCGGGTTCCGTGTAGGTCACTTCCAACTCAACAAAGGTTGGAGGTTCTGCCATAATTGGGGCATCACTTTCAAATGCCACTTTTACTGCCATGCCTTCTTTCATAAATTTACCGCCATCACCAAAAAGTATCGCCGGAACGTGGATTTGTTCATAGGTTTCATTATCCATACAAACTACAAAATCGCCTTCCTGGTATATATATTGCAAATCTTTGAATTCAACTCTTGCTACATCCACTGACTCACCTGCCCTAAACCGGTATTCAACCAACTTGCCGCTTTTCAGGTTACGCATTTTAGCCTGGAAAAAAGCCCGCAGGTTTCCGGGTGTGCGATGCTGATACTCCACAATAGCGCATAATTCTCCGTTAAAGCGTATTATAGTACCAACTCCGATATCTCCTGTGTTAGACATTTTCTTTTTTTTAGGGGTGCAAAGGTAGTAATTTTTTGTATTACTAAAGAAATTATATGGTTTTTATGGTATTAACTTACCAAACAGTGTATTATCAACGTTTTTGGCAATAAAAAAACCCTGACGTTAAAAGCCAGGGTTTGATATAAGTTGAAAATTAAGTTTATTGAATGGCAGCTTTGAAATCGCCGTCATCTTTATACTTCAGAAATTCGCAATCTGTTTGAGCCATTGCCCTTAATGAGGCATCTTTATTTATAGCTGTCTTAAGGTTGGTAACCATTCCTGTTTTGTCACCTGTACGTGCACAAATAATAGCTCTTAAGTAGAAAGCCATTGCACTTTGGTCGTTAGAAGCATCCAAAACTGACTTAGCTCCGCTGGCATCATTATTTAATACCTTAGCAAGAGATGCATTAAAGGTATTATAACTGCCGGTGTTGTTGGAAGCATCTGCATAATTTCCTGTTTGAATATCTACTAAAGCCATGTTATACGCCACTTCGGTGCCTGCTCCGGTTGCTTTAGCATAATACGCCATAGCGCCTTTGCGGTCACCTTTCCAGCGTGCAACAACTCCTAAATTGTTCTGAACAGCAGGATTGTTAGGAGAAAGGTGGTCAGCTGTTTGAAAATCCGCATCTGCGTCCGATACTTTGTTCAATGCCATTTCAGCATAACCGGCATTGTTAGCACATCTCCAGTCAGTCGGATTTTGCTTTTCAGCAGCTTTGTAAATGCTTAACTTCTGGTTCATATCTGTGGTCAAAGTAGCTGCATACAGCAACTCTTCTACTGAAAGACTATCAGGATGTGAAGCGGAAAGAGCGGTCAATTGCGCATCGCTGCGGCTTTTCTTTTCAGCATTTAAAATGATAATTGCCCTGCGGAGTTTAGGCAGAACATCATCTGCTAATTCAGTATATGTTTTGGTCATATTCTTAATCTCTTTCATGCGTTGGTCATGGTCAGTATACATGGTCAACACACGCAGAATAAGGTCTTTATCTTTAATACCAGAATTCTGAACATTGGTTTTGAAACCATCCCAGTCTAAACCGGTTTTACCCACTTTATAAAAATCATCGCCCCATAGTTTGGAATCTAATAAAATTTTTACCTTCATCTTTTTGCCTTGGGGATCTGTCACTTCATCCTCGATTTTTACACCCTTAAGCATCTCTTTCATGGCTTTGATAGCGCTTTTTGCACGGTCATCGGCCAGGTGTTCATTCATGGCGGTTTCTCCGTCCGGTGAAGCCCAGGCATCAATAATAGTGCCATCCCAGGTATATCCTTCCATAGTACCTGTTTTAACAAAAGCTTTGAATTTCTTCATTTCATCGCTGTTCATTTGAGCAGGACGCACCCCACTCTGGCTGATTAAATAATATATATGGGTTGTATCCGATTCAGGAATTGTCTTCTGGAACTTATCTTTAGCTGCAATAAGCTTGTCATCATTCTGAATTAACAAAGCGGTTGCAATAGTTCCATCGGCAATTTTAAC
>DATHOL010000022.1:0-2037 GCA_035484895.1 Bacteroidia bacterium
AAGGGTTTTATTTGCAAAACGGAGGGTATTACTTAGGCATCAGCGACCATCTGGATGATGCTATCCGCGGAGATATTTATTCCTACGGTAGCTGGGCGATACGAGACCAATTGCGTTATGATAACCGCTACCATTATGCCGGTGCTTTTAATTTTGGATATGCACTTACCCTGATACCTATTACAGGCACAACCGACTTTGCAAAATCACGCAGTTTTAATGTCACCTGGAACGACCAGCAGGATCCAAAAGCCAGGCCAAACAGTACATTTATGGCCAGTGTAAATGCAGGCACCAGCAATTATTACACGAACACTTCGTATGACGAGGCTACAATTTTGCAAAACACCCTTTCTTCCAATATTTCATTTTCACAGAATTTTCCGCAAACACCTTTCCACCTTACGTTAAGTGCCGACCATTCTCAAAATACCATAAGCCATGCCATAAATATTGACCTGCCTGTAGTAACTTTTTCTGCTGATAGAATGTATCCTGCCAAATGGTTTGAAGCAGAGGGCGCTCCGGTAAATCCAAACAAATGGTATAACAACATATCATTTACTATCAGTACTTCCGCCGAAAACAAAATAGCCACAACGGATAGTTTGCTTTTTAAGCCTCAAACGTTAAAGAACATGCAAAACGGAATGTCTACCACTATCCCGTTATCGGGCAATTTCAGGGTATTCCGTTATTTTACGCTCACACCGGGTGTTAGTGTAACATCGTACAATTATTTGCAATATATAACCAAAAGATGGGCACACGATTCCGTGATTACGGACACCAACCAGGGATTCAAATCTGCCAATGTGTACAATGCTTCGGTTTCGCTGAGCACCAATGTTTACAGCATGTATACCATTGGCATTCATAAAGCGGTTACCATTCGGGATGTATTATATCCTACCATTGGTTTCGTTTATCAGCCTGATTTTAGCGCCGGCGCTTTTAATTATTACAGAACCGTTCAAAATAGCGAATCAGGCACCACCGAAAGGTACTCCATTTTCCAAAATGGTATCTATGGCGGGCCGGGCGAGGGGCGGCAAGGAGCGCTCACCTATTCCCTTGGCAACAATATTGAAATGAAATTAAAACAGCATACCGATTCGGGAACCGTTTACAAAAAGGTAAAACTAATAGAGCGGTTTACCATAAGTTCAAGCTATAATATAGCCGCTGATAGTTTCCAGCAAGCCAGCATTTCCTTGAATGGAAACACTACCCTGTTTAAAAAACTGGCTGTAAATTATAGTGGCATTCTGGATCCTTACAAAATGGATTATCTGGGTAATAATATCAATCAATTAATGTGGGCAAGCGGCAAAGTTGGGCGGTTTACCAGCAATTCCCTTACACTTTCAACCACCCTTACTCCCGGAGGAAGCAAACAGGGAAACGGGCAAAACCAAAGTAACGGACAACAAAATCAATCTTCCTCCGGAAGCTCTACTCCTACATCCACCGCTTTACAATTTACTTCGCCCGATCAATATTTCGATTATATCCAAGACAGGCCTGCATATTATGCGCCGTTGGAGTTAAACGCCTGGTCTGTTACTTTTAACTATAGCCTTTCAAGTTCATTTACGCCCGGCATTAACAAGAATACAACCATACAGGGAGCAACCATTAACATGAGTGCGCAGGTTACCAAATATTGGCATGCAAGCATTTATACAGGGTATGATTTCACAGGCCATCAGTTTACAGCCACTCAGATTTCCGCAACAAGGGATCTGCATTGCTGGGAATTTGTTTTTAATACCATCCCGTTTGGTTATCATCAGAATTTTTCGGTAGAGGTGCATGTAAAATCTTCGGTTCTACATGACCTGAAGCTTACCCGCAAACGCGACTGGTACGACACACAACAGTATTCGCAATAATCCATGCTATATTCCCCTGCTGTGCCTATCTTTTTGCTAATATTGCAATCTTAATTATCATATTATGAAAACTTTTTTCGGTTCATTGCTTGGTTCTTTTCTCGGCGCCATATTAGGACTCATTATTATTTTCTTTATCATC
>DATHOL010000023.1:0-2627 GCA_035484895.1 Bacteroidia bacterium
AAATGAAAAACGACGATGACGGTAACAGAGCCATTGGCGAACTGGACCAAAAAGATTTCGAAGGCCGTAACATTACCGTATCAGTAGCTAAGCCACGCACCGAAGGTGGAGGCGGAGGAAACGGAGGCGGCGGCAGAAGCGGAGGATTCCGCAAGAGCAACGGCGGCGGCAACGACTACAGAGACTAAGTAATTCTACTAACAGATACTTGCAAGGGGAACATTTGTTCCCCTTTTTTATTTTGCGTGTGGGCAGAAGGGTAGGAGGTTGTGACTTTTCCCTCTCCTCGTAGGAGAGGGTAGGGTGAGGTCTTCAGGGCGTAAATACAGCCCCGAGCACTCGGGGCTGCAATCCTTAGTGCAAATGCCTTTGGGGAATCCAAGTGTTCACCCCCATTAATTTTATAACATCATCGTAGGGGCAGACCCATGTGTCTGCCCAATATTTGAAATGAACGTTTCATCATTCGCAAAGGATGTTTCGTTTTGTGGGCAGACCCATGTGTCTGCCTGAAATCCGCAACGGATGTCCCCGCATTTTATTTGGATGTTTCGTTTTGGGGGCGGACTCATGGGGCCATCCATACATGTTGTGGTGAAATGTTATTTGGGCGGACACATGGGTCCGCCCCTACGTGGGTTTGGGGCTTTCCGCTGCAATCCGGCGCAGCCAAAGCCACATCATTTGTGCAGAATCATTTTATTAGGACAGGAAACTTTAAACGAGTTATGGGAACCTTTTGTAAAAACGTTTCTTATTATTATCTATACAAGCAAGCCAAATAATCTTTTTGATTCGTTTTATTCCAACCCGGTAAGTGGATTTATTTGTCTTGATTTTAAAACGGTAATTGGTTGTTGTCTTTCTGATAGGCACAAGCCCATCAATGTCCTCCATTGAGGCAACTTTCGTAATATGCTTTACTTTTACAGCTAATAGGTGAACAAATTCACTATCATCATCAAAAGACTTAGCATCTTTCATAAATTGACTAGTCAATTTGTATTCCATGCTTCTTAAAAAACTTCTTTAAATCATCTTTTGAAGCTTCTCCCGATTTCATACCTTTTTTTATTGACTTTATCAGAATAGTATCATATTCATCATCCTCATTCAATATCCTGGCGGGTGCCTTTAATATTTTTGCAATGTTCAGAATAAATTCATCCTGCGCTTTACTGGTGGATTTAATTAGGATAGAGCTCATCTTTTTACTTTTTACAAAGGTATGAAATATTCATTATTTAAAAGGATAGAGCTAGGAGACTAAGTAATTCTACTAACAAATACTTGCAAGGGAACATTTGTTCCCTTTTTTTATTTTGCGTGTGGGCAGAAGGGTAGGAGATTGTGACTTTTCCCTCTCCTCGTAGGAGAGGGTAGGGTGAGGTCTATGGCATAAATACTCGTATCCGCGAAGATGCATTTAGTGGATATGAGTGTAATTCGTATATACTATAAAATTATCTACCTTTCATTATTTCATACAATCGTTCTTTTCCAAGTTTACTTATTTCGGTGGGCTTGCCCATATCGTTCATATAGCTTCCTACAAATATTTCAAATGGAACAATTTCATGCCCAGGTATTTTTATATGTTCGTAATACCTGTCTATTAGGCCAAAAAAATCTATGGTTTCATTATACAAAAAATCTTCAAAATGTTGAAAAAAATCCAAGTTTATGAAAACAAGCGGGTTAATTATAAATTTCTTTGAGACGGACGTAGATGTAAGAAAATCTTGAAACATTTTATCGTATCTTCTATTTATTCCATCAAATCCAAAACTAGAATCAGTGTAACAAATAATAGGATATATTATTGTATCTTCACTATCAAGTGTATCAAAACTAATTCCATTGCTTAATTTCTCAATTGCTTTTGCTAATTGCCGCACTCCTTTTGGGGATTTATTTTGATTAATACTAAATTTTAAATCCATTTTTTGGAACAAAACTTTTGTAGTTCCGTCATTTTTAGAAGAAGTATCCAACAGAACATCCTTGAATTCCATCAAAGCAATTCTATTATTGGAACGGATATAATAATCACATAATTCACCTTTACATACAGGCTCTGTCATTTTGCCAGAGTAAAGATGGTATGTATGCTTATTAAAACACCGTAAAATCACATTGTAAAAAAGTATCTCTTCGCTGAATTCTTTTCCTTTTATTGACAGGAAATTTTCTGTAAAATTGTTTTCTTTTAGGTGGTCTTTAAATGTGAAGACTACATTTTTAAACAACTTATCATACAAAAAAGGCATATCTAAAATCAGGTACTGGTTATTGAGACCTTTGTATATAGGAAACTTTCTTAATCCCGTAAAATCTTCAGAAACAACATAATGGATAAGATTGCTGTTGATTGAGATTCTTGATAACAGCCTATGATTGATTTTATCTCTATCAGGACCCGTGTTTATTATGTGAGACTTTTGTAAATGCCCCCACCCAGGAAGTGCCAGAGTAATTAGCATTATAATGTTGTATAAATACTCATCGCCATTTTCAACACGATGCCAGTTGAGGTATTTCCTTAAATGATATTTAAAGGTGCTGGAATTAGTGAGATATTCAAAAAACAAACTGCCTCTTACAGTTTGGGTGGAGTAATCATAATT
>DATHOL010000024.1:0-2549 GCA_035484895.1 Bacteroidia bacterium
GCTGCCGTAGTTCCTGTTATGAATATGGGCGGGGAGGAATATGCTAAAATAGGAGTTGGAAAAAGTACCGGCACCAAACTTATATCTGCATGCGGACATATTAAGAAACCGGGAGTTTATGAAATTGAATTAGGATTACCCGTTGAAGAATTTATTTATTCGGAAGAATATTGCGGTGGTATTAAGAATGATAAAAAATTGAAAGCGGTAGTGGCCGGAGGCTCATCTGTTCCTATACTTCCGGCTGAAATGGTTTTAAAAACAGCAAAAGGCGAACCACGCCTGATGAGCTATGAATCATTAAGTGATGGAGGCTTTATAACCGGCACCATGCTTGGCTCAGGTGGATTTATTGCGATGGATGAAACAGTTAGTGTGGTGAAAAACCTATATAACTTTACCCGTTTCTATCATCATGAATCATGCGGACAATGCAGCCCATGCAGGGAAGGCACAGGATGGATGGAAAAAGTGCTTCATAAAATATTAGACGGCCACGGTACCATGGCAGATATTGATTTGCTTTGGGATATTCAAAGCAAAATAGAAGGACGCACTATTTGCCCGTTAGGAGAAGCTGCTGCCTGGCCTGTAGCAAGTGCCATTCGCCACTTCCGTAAAGATTTTGAGGAGTACGTTCAGAACCCGAAAGGAATAAAAGAGGTGAGTTACCTGAGTGATTTGGTAGAGGCGTAAAAATTTTTATTCTACCCCTCCACCGCATCGGCATTGATGCCTTGTGCTTTTAATACCGAGCGTACTTTCCATCCGTAAAAAGCCAGGTAAGCATAACAGAATACAGGAACGATATATGCAATATGGGCATTTGAATTATCTACAATCAAGCCCTGCAATGGCGGAATGCAAGCGCCTCCTAAAATCATCATTACCAGAAGTGAGGAACCCTGGGTTGTGAACTTCCCAAGTCCGGCAATAGCCAAGGTGAAGATACATGGCCACATTACGGAACAAAATAAACCGCCACTGATAAATGAAAATAAAGCCAGTGTGCCGCTGGTACATAATCCAAGTATCATCATTCCGGCAGAGACACAGCTGAACAACATTAGGGTAGTAGCGGGTTTATCTTTTCCCATGAAAAAAATGATTATAGCCAACACAATAAATGGTATGTAATAGACATACTCTGAAATGTCGTTATGGCTTAAATAATTTACCCCTGCAATAACTCCGAAGGCTATGAATGGTACTACCACATTCATTATATTTTTCCACATTTTAGAAAGATTGAAAACAGTGAGCGAGCCTCTCCACCTGCCAATCATAAGGCTGCCCCAGAACAGGGAAACATAAGGAGCAATTTTATCCACTCCAATTCCTTTAATCGATGGCATTTGCAAAAGCTTCCCCAGATTGCTCCCGATGGTTACCTCTACCCCAACATAAAAGAAAATAGCCAACATACCCAATGTCAACTGCGGATATTTTAATGCACCCAGGCTTTTTTCAGTATGTTCATGCATGGTTATGGGAGGCAACTTTGACACACTAAGTACTAAAGCAGAAAGCAATAACATTCCGCAAAGTATCATCGATGGCAACTTAACAGCATTAATGTCGGCATGAGTAGATGTTGCTGAAACCTGCCCGAAAAGAGCCAGGCTTAATAATACAGGGCCGATGGTTGTTCCAAAGGAATTAATTCCGCCTGCAAGATTCAGCCTGTGCGAACCTGTGGAAGGATCGCCCAAAGCAATTACATAAGGGTTGGCAACAATTTGTTGCAAGGTAAACCCAAGCCCCAGTATAAACAAACAAGTAAGTAAAAGCGGATAGGAGTTAGAGTTAGCCGCAGGAATAAAACCTATTGCACCAACTGCCGAAATAACTAATCCAATTATCAATCCTTTTTTGTAGCCTATTTTTCCAAGCGGATCGCCCACAAAATAGGAAAGCAGGGAATAAACAATGGAACCGAAAAAATAAGAAATATAAAATGCCCACTCCACTAATTGAGCACGGAATTGGGTAAGATGAAAAAGCTCCTTAAATAAAGGTGTGAGAATACCATTGGACGCCGCTACAAACCCCCAAAAGAAAAAAATGCTTATGAGGGTTATAAGTGATGATACTCTTGAATTATTCATAAAAAGAAAATTTTATGCTGCTAAAAGTAAACATTTTAGCATGGCAGAAATTACAGAGTATTCAACAATAATATTGTAGAAATAATATGCGTGAGCTGAATTTGGCTATTTTTGCGGCGGGTAAGCCTTATACGACCAGCTCCTGCATAACTCCCCCAGGTTCGGAAGAAAGCAAGGGTACCGTGGTTGAGCGGTGCGATGTAAGTAGCTTACCCTTTTTTATTTAGTAAATGGAGAAGAAACCCTAAGAATCTCCATTTCAAATAGCAAAGGAGTATAAGGTTTGATGGCTTTTCCGGCCCCATAAGAACCATAAGCCATAGAAGAAGGCAATAAGAAACGTACTTTTTCACCTTCGTGCATAGTTTGCAATATTTCCAGCCAACCTTTTATAAGTTGGGCATTGTGCCTATAAAGAAATTTAAATGTTCCCTTACTGCC
>DATHOL010000025.1:0-2367 GCA_035484895.1 Bacteroidia bacterium
GTATAGGCCTGCCGAGGCCGTCCACGTACTGGATGCTGGTTTGCAGGTTGGTTTTGTTATTGGCATTGGCCATTAGTAAACTGTCGTTGCTGATGCCGGCGATGCGCGGTGCATTGGTAATGACATAGTTATTGGTGGGCGTTGGCCCCACTGCCGGCGTGCCGGTCACTTCGATACTGATGGCGGTACTGGCAACCGATGATCCGCTGAAGGTAGTTATGGTAAACTGGGTTTCGGCCAGGGCCTCCGTGGGTGTGCCGCTGATCTGACCGTTGCTGAGGCCGAAGCTTAGCCCCGAGCTGAGGTAGGGGCTGATGACGTAGGGGGTTGGTTTGTTTTTTTGTTTTTTTGGGCGTGCCCCGGCTGATAGAAGCCGGGTCGGGTGCTGCGTTCATACTGCGCAGGCCTTAGCCACTTGGCCGGTATCCACTTCGCCCCCTCACGCAGCGCGCCGTAATTTACTTAGCTTTTGTCTGCTAAATAAAAAAGCCCGACGCGCAGTCAGGCATTGTTCTCTTTTCTTACAATTCGTTAATATAGTTGTAAACTACAAGCATAGACGTCCGAAGTCAGAGACATTCGGACAGCGTTCCGCGCAAACTACGGACATCTAGTTTATAAAATAACAACAACTTTGATACGCTACCTACACTACCCACCCGCTTTATTAAATTTTCTGCCTTAAAATTATAAATTATATTTGATTATCAAACGCTTAATTCTATAACCACACTTTTGTAACATTACCGGTTTTTTACCTTACTCTAACTTTTTTCTCTTTATCATCCCAATAGAGCCGACGACCATTTTCCCTTGCCCAGTTTAACCATTGAACATAATCTTCTTGGGTTAAATGATAATTTCCGTCATTGTCCTTGTATACGCGAGGTCTAATCTTAGTTATATTTATTAGAAAATGAACGGCAGAATCAATTTTCGCCGGAGATAACCCAGCTTTGTTATGCAAGGCATCTCTTATTGCAGTCAGGTTTTTGCCATATACCCAAGATGCTTTCGGTATATACCCAAAATCCTCTTCCGGATTTAAATAACAATACAGGTCTATTATTGAAAAGGTTATCGGATCACAATTCTTTTTAAATGATAGCACGTCAGGGTCTCCAATATCATCTAGTGTTATGACAAATTAATTTAGAAACAATATTATATATTTGTATTGAATTAAAGCGATACAGATATGAAAAGCATAACCTTAACGGAAGCTGATTTAACCTATCTCGAAGCATTTAAAAGAGATGGTAAAAAAAGTATAAGAGAATTTAATCGGGTAAATATTCTTTTGTTATTGCATAAAGGAAAAACGAGTGCTGAAATAGAAGAGTTTTTAAACGTAGACCGGATTACGATTTGGAGAACTAAAAAGAAATATTCGGAATCGGGAGTTGAGTTGGCCTTACAGGAAGATGAGCGTCCAGGACAGCCTGTAAAGTATACGACTGACCATCATGCGGAATTAGCAGCGATGGCATGCGGGCCCTGCCCGGAAGGCAGGAAGCGATGGACGGTACGCTTGTTAACCAAAGAGTTAAAGAAAAAGCCGGAATTAGAAAAGATAAGCCGCGAATCCGTGCGGCTGGCCTTAAAAAAAATGAATGTAAACCTTGGTTAAAACGGATGTGGTGTATTCAGGAAATAACGCAAGAGTATAGAACAAGAATGTACCGCCTTTTAGATTTATATAAACAAGCATACGATCCATTGCAACCTGTTGTATGCATGGATGAAAAAAGCAAACAGTTACTTGAAGATAATCGTAAGCCCATTAAAGCTAAACCAGGCAAACTTGAAAAATATGATTACGAATATAAACGGAACGGGACATGCAATATATTTGTCGCTGTCGTACCCAAAGGAGGAATACACTTAGTAAAAGTAACGGATAGAAGAACCAAAGAAGATTTCGCTTATTTTATTGAAGACCTTGTAGAAAAACATTTTCCCGAAGCAAACTTTATTCAGTTAGTATTAGATAACCTTAATACCCACTTTGAAGGTTCACTTATAGAAACATTTGGCAAAAGCAAAGCGAGGAGGCTACTTAAAAAAATTAGGTTTATTCATACACCCAAGCATGCAAGCTGGCTGAATATGGCAGAATTGGAAATCAATGTCATGGACCGACAATGCACAGGGGGCAGAATAGAAAGCAAAGAAAAATTGCTATCCGAATTGTTGATTTGGTCAAAACAAAGGAATGAAGAACGAATAAATATCAACTGGGAATTTACCAGGCAAGATGCCGATAAAAAGCTATCAAGACATTATGTTGCATAATTAATTTGTCAGTACACTAGCTGCGACTTATGCTTACTCTGTACCAATTCAACACTCCAAACGATCAACTAA
>DATHOL010000026.1:0-3043 GCA_035484895.1 Bacteroidia bacterium
CACACATTTACACTAAATTGCATTTCATCGATGCCCTGGCAAAAGCCAGGAAACAATCACTTGACAGTGCCGTTCAAATGGTCTCCTCTCCTGAAGGCATCGCTTTAATGGATACCATCCAAAACATTGTTTCCAATATATACAAGATGGAACGGTCTGAACGCACCCAATATGCTAAAGAGAATGAAATGTACATCGGTAAAACCAACTTTACCATAATACTGAGCGAACTTATCGCCTTTCTTATAATCCTTTTTGTACTACTTCGTCTTAATAGCGGTATGGCCAAAAGAATGGAGTCGGAAAAACTGGTAAGGGAAAGTGAAATAAGGTACCGCACCATCGCCCAAAACGTGGGCAGCTTTATTTATACTTGTGACTATTACGGCAAAATTACTTTCGCAACCCCCAATATATCAAAGCTTACGGGCTATAGCCCCGAAGAAATTATAGGCAAACACTTTACATTTCTGGTAGCAGCTGACTATGTAGAAGCTATTAAAAATGGGTATTATACCCAGTTTAAGAATAAAATAAAAGAACAAACCAGCGAATTTGAACTGGTTACCCGGACAGGACTGCGCAAAAAGGTAAAACAGGATGTTGTTATTTTTTCCACCGAAGATATGATGATGGGCTTCCAATGCACCATTCACGACCTTAACGAAGCCAATACGATTTAAAAGCGGGCTTTTTAAAGATTTTCTTTGTTTATCCGCAGAAAAAGTGTATCTTGCACAAATAAGCAATCGTACTTAAAAATCAAAAAAAATGCATTCAATACCAGCCGTAGTTGCCAATAGCGCCCACAATATCAAATCGAGAAAAGAATTTGTAGAGGATCTGCCTAAAAAAGTGAGGAATACCGTTCGCGGGGTTGACCTTATGCTGATTAATGAAGCCATTACCGCCATAGCCGACGGACATTGCACCATTAATGGCAAAGCGCCTAAATCGAGAGTGGAAAGCTATATTGCTATTGCTTCCTATTTTAAAACGGCACGCACTCCTTTACACATGTTTTTTGAAGGAGCTGAAAACATTGCCGATAAATATGTGGTTGCATTCAAATACAAAGACCAGAACATTATCTGCAGCTTTCCGGAAAGCAATTAGCATATGCAGGCTTTTGAAGCAGCAGCAAATTAGATACTACTTAATTTATTAAGATACGTAGCGCAAATATTGTGCTGTTTTAAGATTCCTCTGCAGACTTTCTGTCCATAATTTTTACTTTAGCTACTTATGACTATTGACATACGACTGCTCAATATAGGATAATTATTTATCTTCGCCGCTCGAATTTGCTATTAGCCATAAGCTATTAGCCACAAGCTTAAATTATGATTGAAGAAAAATATAAGAAACTGAATACCATCATTGGGTGGTGCATCTTTTTAGTAGCTGTAACTGTTTACTGGACCACTATGGAGCCTACAGCCAGTTTCTGGGACTGTTCTGAAAACCTTTCCATTTACTACAAACTGGAAGTAGGCCACCCGCCGGGCGAGCCTTTCCTGCAGTTATATCAGCACATAGTGTCTTTACTCGCTTTTGGCGATGTGCATAAAGTGGCGCCGGTTATTAACCGCAGTTGCGGCGTATTAAGTTCCTTAACTATATTATTCCTCTTTTGGTCTACCAGTTTTTTTGCAAAAAAGGCCATCACCCGCAAAGGTGAATTGACCGATGCCACTATGTATGCCGTATTGGGTAGCGCAGCCATTGCAGCACTCAGCTTTATTTTTGCCGATTCATTCTGGTTTTCCGCAGTTGAAGCATCGGTATGGTCAGCTTCGCTTTGCTTTTCATCACTCATGTTTTGGTGCGCTACCAAAATGTCCCGCTCCACAGAACCGGAACGTTGGGTTATTTTCATCAGCTTTTTGATTGGCTTGTCGATTGGCGTCCACATGCTTTGCATATTGGTTATTCCGGCAGTTGTGTTCTTATATTTCTACCGCGACCACCAAAACAGCACTACCCCAAAATGGGCATCCGGCTTATTAAAAATAGTAACTAAAGACCCTGAAAAACAAAAACTGCTGGCAGCTTCTATAGCGGCTATTGTATTATTAGGCATGGTAAAATCGATGGTGATACCCGGTTTAATTGCAGCGGCCACCTGGTTCGAATTGTTTTTTGTTAATTCCATCGGTTTGCCATTTAACAGCGGCGTACTTATTTATGGTTTGGCCATTGCATCTGTTATAGCTTGGCTGGTACGCTACAGCATAAAGAATAATAAACCCGGCACATTTACTGCCACTATGGCTGCCGCTGTTTTGATTATCGGATACTGTTCCTATGTCATGGTTGTTATTCGCGCTAATGCCGACCCGCCGCTGAATGAAGGCTCACCAAGCAATACCTTAACTTTAAAAGATTATTTGGACCGTAAGCAATATGGTGAATTTCCATCTTTCTATGGTGAATATTACACCGCTCCGGTTATTGATTATAATGACGAAGGCCCGGTATACATAAGAGATGAAAAGAAAGGCAAATATGTAGTTTCCTATGAAATGGAATCAGGCAAATATGCACCCGAACTTTGCGGCATCTTTGCCCGCGAGTGGGATGCATCGGAAGGCCATCCGCACGGTTACAGAAACTGGGGTGGCACTGATTTCGACAAAGTACAATACACCGACCCGGAAGGAAATAAAAAAGTAATTGACCGTCCTAAATTCTTCTCGAATAACCTCCGCTATTTCTTCAGCTACCAATTGGGCCACATGTATTTCCGCTACCTGCTTTGGGATTTCTGTGGCAGGCAAAACGACATTCAAGGCCTTGACCCGCCCGACAACCTTCACGGAAACTGGATTACGGGTATCTCTGCTATAGACGGGCTCCGTTATCCGCAGGATAACCAACCCGATGAAATCGGCAAAAACAAAGCCCGAAATGCAATGTATGCCATCCCGCTACTGATGGGCCTGTTTGGTTTCTTTTACCAGGCAAAAAAAGATTCCAAACGCTTTACCATCCTATTAATCATGTTCTTCTTTACAGGAATAGCGATTATCCTCTTCCTGAA
>DATHOL010000027.1:0-3676 GCA_035484895.1 Bacteroidia bacterium
GTAGAGATTGGCACCATTGTAATGGCAATTGTTTGCGGAGGAATAATTTTTAACCACAATACCACCCAAGGCACATTGGGATATAATATTACTATCACGCTTATCCTGCTTATTACAGTCCTGTTTGCAAACTTTGCCGAAGCATTGGCAGAAGCACGTGGCAAAGCACAAGCTAATTCCCTTCGCAAAACAAGAGAAGAAACCCCGGCAAAAAAAATAGTGCCCTTAGGAGAAATGTATGTGGATGAAGTGCAAATTGTAAATTCATCGGACCTGAAAAAGGGAGACGTTTTCTTATGTGAAGCAGGTGACACCATCCCTATGGACGGTGAAATTATTGAAGGGCTTGCCACTATTGATGAAAGCGCCATAACAGGGGAAAGCGCACCTGTAATAAGAGAATCAGGAGGTGATAAATCTTCGGTAACAGGCGGGACTAAAGTCCTTTCCGATAAAATTAAAGTAAAAATTACTGCAGAGCCCGGCGAAAGTTTTCTCGATAAGATGATAGCATTGGTAGAAGGAGCATCCCGTCAAAAAACTCCTAATGAAATTGCACTTACCATTTTATTGGCAGGATTCACACTTGTATTCATTATAGTATGTGTAACATTAAAACCTTTTGGTGATTATTCATCCACTCCAATTACCATTGCTGCATTTGTTTCCTTGTTTGTTTGTTTAATTCCCACTACTATAGGCGGACTGCTTTCAGCAATTGGCATTGCAGGCATGGACAGGGCATTGCGTGCCAACGTAATTACAAAATCGGGCAAAGCAGTTGAAACTGCTGGCGATATTGACGTCTTGCTTTTGGATAAAACAGGAACGATAACGATTGGAAATAGAAAAGCAACGAACTTCTATCATACAAAAGATACGGACGATTTTATTTTCATTCAGAATTGCCTGGTCTCGTCCTTAGCGGATGAAACACCGGAGGGTAAATCAATTATTGAACTTGCAAAAGAAAAGGGAGCGATAGCACCTGAAAAATTTGATATACATAAAGCCACTCTTATCAAATTTACTGCTGAAACACGCTGCAGTGGCGTGGACCTTCCAAATGGGAAACAAATACGTAAAGGCGCATTTGATGCCATTAAGAAAATAGCAATTGAGGCAGGTAATAGTTTTCCAAAAGATACAGAAGAAAAGGTAAGGCAGATTTCATCGAATGGCGGTACCCCTCTTGTTGTATCTGAAGACAAGAAAATTATCGGCGTAATAGAGTTGCAGGACATCATTAAGCCAGGCATCCATGAACGTTTTGAACGTTTACGGAAAATGGGAGTTAAGACTGTAATGGTAACGGGCGATAACCCTTTAACTGCAAAATTCATTGCCGAAAAAGCCGGCGTAGATGACTTCATTGCTGAGGCCAAGCCTGAAGATAAAATGAACTACATCAAGAAAGAGCAGGCCGAAGGTAAATTGGTCGCCATGATGGGTGACGGTACGAATGACGCTCCTGCACTTGCACAAGCTGATGTGGGTGTTGCCATGAACAGCGGCACACAGGCTGCAAAGGAAGCGGGAAACATGGTTGATCTGGACAATGACCCTACAAAGCTTATTGAAATTGTAGAAATAGGAAAACAACTTCTTATGACCCGTGGAACCCTTACCAGCTTTAGCATTGCAAACGATGTGGCTAAATATTTTGCGATTGTTCCGGCCCTGTTTTTGGTAACAATACCTTCATTAAGTGTTCTTAATATTATGCATTTGAGAAGCGGAGAAAGCGCAATCCTTTCAGCTGTAATATTTAATGCCATCATTATTCCGCTTCTTATTCCCCTTGCATTGAAGGGGGTTAAATATCGCCCGATTGGTGCAAGCGCCCTACTCCGCAGAAACTTGCTCGTGTATGGATTAGGCGGAATAATAATCCCCTTTATAGGTATAAAATTAATTGATATGCTTTTGGCATTCTTTATGTAAAACTGTTTATTATGAAAAAGTATTTGCTTCCATCTTTAAGGCTAACACTTGTACTACTGGTATTGCTTTGTGTAGTCTATCCTCTATTCATCATGCTTGTCGGAAAGATAACTCCCGGCGGCGGAGAAGGAGTGAAAGTTTATCGCAATGGTAAAGTTATCGGCTATGAAAACATTGCCCAGGCTTTTAAAAACGACAAATATTTTCAGCCACGCCCTTCTGCTGTTGGATATAATGCCGCCGGTTCAGGAGCAAGCAACAAAGGGCCAACAAACCCCGATTATTTGAAATCGGTACAAGCAGCTATTGATACATTTATGGTACATAACCCCGGCATCAACAAATCGGATATTCCTGCTGAGTTGGTAACAGCTTCCGGCAGCGGATTAGATCCTGATTTAAGCCCTGCGGCTGCCATAATACAGGTAAAGCGCATTGCGAAGTTGAGAAATCTATCTGAAGAGAACCTTGTAAAATTAGTGGATGAACATACAGAAAAACCATTGCTGGGCTTATTCGGCCCACCAAAAGTAAATGTCCTTAAATTGAACGTAGCCCTTGATGATTTGAAATAAACAATAAAATAGATAAACCAAAAACAATAAATGAAAACTACAACAATAGCGTTACTGGCTTTAGCGGCTTTAGCGCTCACACAACAAGCTAATTCGCAAACTAGCGCCCAACCTAAAAAGGATTCTATTAAAGACCAGACACCTTTTGACGGAATGGACCAGTCATGGGTGAATGGTAATGACAGGAGGGACTCTTCTGTGTTTCACATCCCTTATTTTTCTCCTGAGATTTTTGTCGACGCAAATGCTACTTATTCGGGCAATAACCCGATCGACCATACAGTTGTCGGCTCTACCGCGCTTGCAAGGAATAATGAAATGGAAATTTCCCAATTGGGTTTTGGTGGAGACTTTAATTACAATGGCGCTCGCGGAAGGTTCATGACTCAATTTGGAACACGCGATGAAGTTGTTCCCAGGAACGACTATAGCCCTTATCGCGGCCAGTATGACTTAGCCGATGCTTATCGTTACATAAGCGAGGCTTACGGAGGTTATCACTTTAATTGCATGCATGGCATTAATGTCGATGGCGGATTGTTCATGTCTTATATTGGATTGAATTCTTATTACCAGCCTGAAAATTGGGATTACCAGGCTTCCTATACATCTGATAATACCCCTTGGTTTTTTAACGGGATACGTGTGCAACTTTTCCCCTCCAATTTTGTAAAGATTGAAATTTGGCTCATTAACGGATGGCAGAGTTATGCAACATTCAATGCCAATCCGGGATTTGGTGGAAATATTACTTGGATACCTAATGAGAATGTTAAACTTTTAACCAATGATTATTATGGCCAGGATGCAGCCGGGTTGCTTGGAAGGCATAGATTCCACTCGGATAATAGTCTTTTGATTCGATATTTTCACAGAGCAAAATCTTCTAAAGGAGTTACTCAAATGGCATTTTCATTAACCGGCGATATTGGTTTTGAACAGGGCGATGGTGTAAATGGATTTAATGGTTTCAAAACCGGTAGCGATTCAACCGGTTTTGCCCAGTATTTTGCAAGCGCCATGTTTTATAACAGGATTTGGTTTGCTCACGGCAAATGGGCCTGGTTAATTGGTGGAGGTGTTATGGCCAATCCGGGCCGTTATTTGGTTCTTGAACCATCAGGACAGGCGAGTGATTTGCCAAACCCATATAACCC
>DATHOL010000028.1:0-7619 GCA_035484895.1 Bacteroidia bacterium
ATTTTTTGATATGGATGGAAAAGATGTTCGTCCGCAAGTATTGCAGGCAGTAATGGAAAAATACAAACAACCTATAACCACGTTAGACATGAGCCGTTTTGCGGTTATGGGAACTTTTGGAGTACCTGTAACGCAAGTTAGAGCCTATATAGAAGCAGACGATGCACAGCGTAAAGTTATGAGCAATGGATCTGCCGGGATACCTATGGATACATTAAAGAATGATGAATTGCTTGATTGGGTAAGTGCAGGAGTATCATACGGAATTGCAGCATGGAATGAAAAGAAAGTAGCAAATCCAAATGCAAAAGCTCCTCATTATGCAATTAAAGCAGACGGAAGGGCAAAATATACCATTGTGAAAAAAGTAATAGATATTTGCCAAAAAGCAGGTATACAGCACTTTGATTTGATAACCAGCTTAAAAGCAATGCCTAAAAGCTAAAGAAGAGAAGAAATGGCAGACGTAAACACAGGCGGGGGCGGCGGAGGTGGAAAACACCAGAAAAAGAGAGCTAAAAAGCTATCTACCAGAATTGATATGACTCCTATGGTAGATTTGGGCTTCCTTTTGCTTACCTTTTTCATGCTTACCACTACATTCAGCCAGCCTAAGGTCATTCAACTCACCCCTCCTATAAAGTCCAACGATAAAACTAAGGTAGATACAACTACATTAACCTTGCTTTTAGGCAAAAGCGATACCGTTTACTATTATAATGGTTTGCTCAAAGCAAATCATGATAGCAATAATATAATGGCAACCAATTTTTCTGGCGATGGTGTGCGTAAGTTAGTGCTTGGCCAGAATCAATACGTAATGAATAGTATTAAAGATATTCAGGCACAACACAACGCTAATAAAATGCCAGACACAACTTATGCGAGATTATTGGATAAGGCCGAAGGAAATAAAAGTGCGAGATTTGTAATTATTAAAACAGACAGTACTACAAAGTATATTAATGTGGTAATGGCGCTCGATGAAATGAACATTTGCAACATTGGAAAATACTCATTGATTGATGCAAGTGAAGATGATATTAAGATGATAGCTGACTATAAAACAACCCATAAAAAATAACCCATCATGGCTGGCAAAACAGTAGGCGGTTGGATGGATGTTACGAGCGATGTTCGTAATGAAATTGTTTTTGAAGGCAAGAACAAAGAGTATGGCGCCTATTATGTAAGGAAAAAATATACCAGGGTAATGCTTATAGCCATGGCTATAGCTATTGCTTCCATGGTTATTGGTATCAGCATTCCTTTACTTTTAAAGGTTTTTAAATCCAAGAAAGCCAATGATGTGGTAACCATCAAGGTGGATCTTAAAGCTCCTCCACCTCCCGATAAAAATTTGCCGCCACCACCACCTCCTCCTCCTCCGCCTCCAAAGCCATTGATTAACCAATTAAAGGTTACCCCTCCGGTTATTGCCAAGATAAATGTGGATACTACCATTGCCACCGTTAAACAAGTGCAGGTAACTAATGCCGGGGCTACCAACCAAAAAGGCAAGGATACTATGATTATTGCACCTATTCAGGCTCCTGCCGCTTTAGGTGATGATGCCGATAAAGTATTTATGGTGGTTCAGCAGCAACCAAAATTCCCCGGCGATATTAATAAATGGCTTGCCGACCACATTGACTACCCCGAACAAGCTAAAGATGCTAATATTCAGGGAACGGTATTTGTTTCCTTTATTGTAGAAAAAGACGGAAGCGTTTCAGCAGTAAAAATTTTGCGCAGCGTTAACAGTTACCTCGATAATGAAGCGTTGAATGTAATTAAGAAAATGCCAAAATGGACAGCAGGCCAGCAAAACGGCCATGCAGTTAGGGTATCTTACAACGTGCCTATTCGTTTCGTATTACGATAAATAAATTCCCTAAAGCGGAATAAAAAAATGAAAACCTTTTACATTTTAACCGGCTCGGTTTTTTCGTTCGTTTATCTTTTTGCGGGATTGATGTTAATAACCGGCAAATTAAATTTTGGCCTTGAAAACAGCACCCGCATAGCTTGGGGAAGCGCTATATGCGCATACGGGCTTTTCAGGATTTATATGTTTTACAGAAGAATTCGCGCAGGCAGGAATGATGGAGAAAATCAATAAACAAGTAGCCTTTCTTTTCAGCAGTTCAATCTTATTTATTGCTGTAAGTTTATTATTTGTATCCTGCGGCCAAGCCGGAAAAGCACATACAGATACTCCTACCAGCGGAGTTACTACTATTGGTTCCGATGATTCATACACGCCAACCGTTAATGCCGAAATCCAGGTATTTCAGGCCCTTTATAAGGCTGCTGCCATCCATGTAAAATATGAGCCGGAAGATTCCTTGTTTAAAGGCCTGATGAAAGATTCCTTGCAGGTAATTGTAGCCGGTAGAAAGCTTACTACCCAGGAAGAAACTTACTTCAAAGACAAACAACTCTTTCCGGAACAGGTTAAAATAGCAACGGATGCCATTGCTATTTTGGTGAACAACGACAATCCTGATACCATGCTTACTATGGATAAAATTAAAGCCATTTTCAACGGAGACAGTACTTGGGATTCACCCGGCAAAGGCAAAATTACCGTAGTTTTCGACCATGAAAACTCAGGCAACTCCCGCTATATTCGCGAAAACCTGATGAAAGGAAGTAAATTTCCAACCTATTGCTTTGCCCTTAACAGCAATCCGCAGGTAATCGACTATGTTTCGAAAAATAAAGGCGCTTTGGGAATTATTGGAGTCAACTGGGTCAGCAACGATTATGATTCGGCTACAGTAGGCTTTTTGAATAAGGCGAAGGTTGTTTATGTTTCTTTAACAAACGGAGGACAGCATTTTCAGCCTTACCAGTACTATATAAAAACCGGCGATTATCCCTTATGCAGAGATGTTTACATGATTAAAACAGAACCCTATATGGGCCTTGGAAGCGGCTTCCTGTCTTTTGTAACATCAGATAAGGGCCAGCGTATCATATTCCATGAGGGTATTTTGCCTGCCACAGTACCCACCCACATAATAAGCTTTTAGTATTTCCGTTTTATTATTTTCATATTACCTTTAAAATCGGGCATATATTCGCATTTTACCTTTAAGTATTCTTTTTACCTTTGCCCACCTTCAAATTATTTAATATGAAAAGTTCAGGTTTTCGTACATCACTTCTGTTATCAGGAGCCGTTTTTCTTTCAGTTGTTGCCCATTCGCAAACATTGCAGGATGCTATTAAACTCACCAACAATGAAGAGTTTGAACAAGCTGACAAGGCTTTCAAGTCATTGTTAGTAGCTCAGCCAACTGCCGGGAATATTTATTTCTATAAAGGAGAAAATTTTTACAACTGGGGGAAGACTGATTCCGCCCAAAATACCTATCAAAAGGGAATTAATGTGAATGCCATGGAACCGCTCAATTACGTTGGGCTTGGTAAAGTACAAATGGCAAACGGCGACAACAAATCGGCTATGGATAATTTTTATAAAGCTAAAACCATATCCAAGGAAAAAGACCCTGTGGTATTGTCGAAAATTGCTGAAGCGTATATTCAGTCAGCAGGTAAAGACCAAACCTCTGACTTATTGAGCCAGGCTGTTACGCTTAGCAATGAGGCTATAAAGCTGGACCCAAAAAGCGCCACTTACCACCTTGACCTGGGCGATGCTTACATTGGTCAAAATCCTACCGATGGCTCTAAAGCAATTGGGGAATACAATACAGCAGCAGCACTGGAGCCCAAAAATGTGAATGCCATGCTTCATTTGGGTAAATTATGGAAAAATGCCCGCGATTATAAAACCTCCTTCGATTACTTTACAAAAGCCACGAAAATTGATTCTACTTTTGCGCCGGCTTATCGCGAACAGGCAGAAATGCTATACGAGGCTCAACGGTATGATGAAGCCCTTGCCGCTTATGCCAAATACCTGCAACTGAACAATTCATTAACAGCCAGAGGCCGCTATGCTTCGTTCCTATACCTTGCTAAAAAATACGATAATGCCATTACGGAATTGCAGAATGTTTTGAGTAAAGATTCAAGCAACATTATTTTATACAGGCTTTTAGGTTACTCTCAATACGAAAAGAAAGACTACAAAAACGGGCTGATAAATATGAACAAGTTTATTGCTAAGTCGAAAGGAACAAAGGTTAAAATCATCGGTACCGATTATTCGTACTTAGGAAAACTGCTTTCGAAAAATGGACAAGATTCATTGGCAATTGTAACTCTTAATCAAGCGGCAACAGCTATTACCGATCAAACTTCGCAAGACGTTATGGATATTTACCAACTCATTGGACAAATGTATTTCAAGGAGCAGAACTATGCCATGGCAACTGTTTATTACAAAAAGAAGATTATGGCAAATCCCGCTCAAGCCAATGTAAATGACTATTACTTCCTGGGCCTTGCACAATATTATAACAAGCAATACCAGGGCGCTGATTCATCTTTCTCAAAGATAACCCAAAGCAATCCTGATTTGCCTGTAGGTTACCAGTGGAGGGCCAGGGCAAATGCACAAATAGATACTACTTTAGGCCTATCTAAGCCCATATATGAGCAATATATCCAAAAGGTGGGCGCTGATACCGTTAAAAATAAAGATGGCCTTATTGAAGCTTATTCGCAATTGGGTTTCTATTACTTCCTGAAAAAAGATAAAGAAAATGCCGCTCTGGTATATAAACGGTTATTAAGCGTTGACCCTACCAACGCGCAAGCAAAGCAATACTTTGAAAGCTTGAAGCCCCGTCCTGCACCTAAAACAGAAGGGAAAAAATAAAGGATGTAATCCCGTAGGGATGTAATTATTATAGAGAATCCATTTAACGATTTTCGGAACCCCGAAGGCGATGATATATTAATAATTTCATCCTTTCAGGGTTTAAAATACAAGGCGATTTCCAAATGCTATAATAATAGCATCCCTACGGGATTAACTACAAAAATTTATTTCTTTGGAGAATAGGTATACTTAACCCTGCTATAATCAGGAGCCGGATATTGATACTCCAGCACCATGCGTGTATCTGCTAAACTGATCACTTTAAAACTTACTTTGTAGGCAGGGCTTTCGGCAACCACATTTAAGCGCCCTCCGGCGCATGTCCATTTTCCGGTATAAGCAACTCCTTCCTGGGTTAAAAAGATGCTTCCGTCGGCAACAGGAGTAATTCCATCATTCGCTTCTTTGGCTTTAGGCTTGCTATCTACTCCATATACCGAAACGGTATCAAGTTTCCATGCTTTGCAAAGCATTTTGCTTTGGTCGGCAGAAAGAGAAGTTCCGCCGGATGGCGGAACTTTCTTTGTTGCAGTTTTAGTAGTTTGAGAAAATGCAGGTATTGCAATAAAAGTACAGATTGCAATTAATGCTGCCTGTTTGCTGAACCCCATTTTACTTATCTTCTCTTAAATAAGCTTTAACGTATTGGAACTTCTCATACTTAGGATGATTTTCCGGGTCTTTTGCATATTCCGGACCATTTACGCTTGGTTTCAGTTCAAACTTAACATTACTATTCTTTTTAATATCCTTGCTTAATGCTTTCTTTAAAGCATCAGCCCTGGCTTCAGCCAATTTTTGATTGTTTCCAAACTTGGTAGTTGGTACAGTAGATGAGCTGGATTCTATTGATACAATAACTTTTGTACCATCTTTAGCCGCACTTTCAATATTGCTTACAAGTGTACCATAATCAGGATCTTTACTTGATATTTCATCCAGGTTGTAGCCAAAATATTTTACAAAATAAGGTGATGCCCCGAATTTATTAACAGCAACCGGTACAACTGGCGGAGGTGGAACAGCCGCTTTGCCTCCATTGGACATAAATGCACGGCCCAATTTGCAATAAGCACTGTCTCCCGGTACCATAATATTGTAATTAGCTACTGTATTACCGCCTGCTGTAATTGTTACCGCATAGTTTACATTAGGTTTAACCAGTGCCAAATACTTGCCGGTGCTTGAATTAACAGTCACAACAGTTGAATTTGTTCCATCAGAACAGGTAACCTTCGCATCAGAAGGAATTTGACTTCCGTCCGCTGTTTTATAATATCCTACCATTACGCCAACACATTGAACAGGAAGAGGATTTTTGAATGTTACTTCATATATATCTCTTTCTCCCATGGTACCTAACCTAACAGTGTTGTAATATCCTCTTCTTCCATCAGCCGATAAAACAAAAAACTTATCATCATCGGGGGTATTTACAGGATATCCCAGGTTTTGAGGGTCGCCCCAGCCGCCTTGGCCATCGGCTTTGCACATAAAGATATCATAACCACCCATGGTGTTATGTCCTTTTGAACTGAAGAATAATAAAGAGCCATCATACGATACGAAAGGACAATCTTCATCATCTTTAGTATTGATTCCTGTACCCAAATTTGCCGGAGATCCCCAGGTTCCATCGCTCTGTAAGTCAGAACGGTAAAGGTCTAATTTGCCTTGTCCGCCGCTTCTGTCGCTGGAGAAGTATAAGGTCTTTCCATCGGGGCTCATACATGCACTTGGGGTGAAGTATTTAGAACCTTTCGCATCAATAACACCTTCTTTGTTAGAGTCTATTAAGCCAGGGTTAGCCCATTTAGCACCATTTAACTTGGTGATATAAATTATACCATTTGATACGCCCGAACTAACATAATCAATCATCATTTGTCCGTCAGGTGAAAGTGATACAGTAGCTGAATTACCGCCTACTACATTTAAAGGTGCTCCCACATCGGATGGCGTTCCCCATACTTTATTCTGTCCTGCAGCACTCATCCAAATACCTTCCCGGTCATTAGCTGTATCTTCAACCATAGGGCGTTTGGAAGTAAAATACATTTGAGATTCGTCTGCATTAATAATAGGTGCATAATCATCATACGTACTGTTAACGGTTTCTCCGATATTAACTACTTTGCAATCTACCGGATTAGCCATTAAATCTTTAGCATTGCTGCACCAGCTTATGCGGGTTGCAATGTCTTTAGGCCTTTCTCCGCCATCATTCTTCAACATTTTCTTGAATGTATTGAAATTTTCGATAGCATTATCAAACTGGTAATTTACAGCTTGTGCTTCGGCAAGATAATAATAGGCCATAGGCGGAGCATGCTTTTCAGATGGATCGCTTGGGTGGTATTTCTTTTTAATATTGGTTACAGCCTTTTGTAAATAAGGAAGAGCAGCCGCCTTATGCATGGCAGTTGCGAGGTATAGTTTACCAATAATATATGCTACATTGCAATTAGTAGTATCTAACGCATAACAACGCTGAAAAAACTTGAGCGTTGTATCAGACATGCGCTCATCAGCCCGGCCAGGTGTACCGTTCTCCATTAACAATGTTCCTTCTTTAAAATTCTTTTTGAAAGTTTTTTTCTGGGAGCTTGTCATCTTCTGTGCAGACAAGTTAATGGTCAAACATGTTGCGAAAACAAAACTTAAAAGAAAGATTTTTCTTATTCGCAAACTGTTTATAAATTTGGTAGTATACATCATGGCTCTGTTTTTTGCTGTTTTAAAATTATTGCGTTAACGACCTCACAAAAGTATAGTTTTTTTACTTATTGCAACATTCTGCCCGAAAAAAAAATTAAAAAAG
>DATHOL010000029.1:0-2541 GCA_035484895.1 Bacteroidia bacterium
GGTTGTTTTATTTTATGCAGCATTATAACTATGAGCCTTCTTTTGTGGTAGATATTAGTGACGAAATGGAACAAAAACTGGCTGCCATCAAGGCGTTTGCTTCCCAGTTTCATTCGGAGGATTCAACAGAACCTGAAACGCTGCTTTCGCAACCTCATTTTCTCGACTCGATAGTTGAAAGATGCGGCACCTGGGGCCATGCCATTGGGACACGCTATGCCGAAGGATTCATAACACCACGCAAAATATTTGGAGTTAATAACATATTTGAAATTAAATGAAACAAACAGCGCTAACAGACAAGCACATTGAATTAGGGGCAAAAATGGTTGAATTTGCAGGCTACAATATGCCTGTATCCTACACCGGACTCAACGATGAACATAATACCGTCCGCACTAAAGCGGGTATGTTTGATGTATCGCACATGGGTGAATTCTTTATTACCGGTAAAGGAGCATTAGACCTTATTCAGAAAGTAACCAGCAACGATGCCTCTGTACTTACTCCGGGAAAAGTGCAATATTCCTGCCTGCCTAATGACACCGGAGGAATTGTAGATGACTTACTCGTTTACAAGATAAATGATGAAAAGTATTTACTGGTAGTAAATGCATCGAATATTGAAAAGGATTGGAATTGGATTGCCTCGCATAATGATGATACAGGGGCTGAAATGCAAAATGCATCGGAAGAATATTCCCTGCTCGCTGTACAAGGGCCAAAAGCCACCGGAATACTGCAAAAACTGACTCCGGTTGATTTATCTAAAATAGCCTATTACAATTTTGCAATAGGTGAATTTTGCGGTGTAAAAGACGTAATTATTTCCTGCACAGGCTACACAGGAGCGGGAGGATTTGAAATTTATTGCAAAAATGAAGATGCAGTAAAATTCTGGGATGCGATTATGGAAGCCGGTAAAGAAGAAGGAATAAAGCCTGCCGGATTAGGCTGCCGCGATACCCTTCGTCTTGAAATGGCTTTCTGCTTATATGGAAATGATATTGACGATACCACCTCACCTATTGAAGCCGGTTTGGGCTGGATTACCAAATTTACCAAGCAGTTTACAAACTCCGATGCTTTATTAGAACAAAAACAAAAAGGGGTATCCCGGAAGTTAGTTGGTTTCAGAATGATTGAAAAGGGCATTCCCCGCCATGGGTATGAAATTACCGATGCGCATGGAAATATTGAAGGCATTGTTACCTCCGGAACACAGTCGCCATCGTTGCATCAGGCCATTGGACTGGGCTACGTAAAAATGGAATTTAGCAAACCTGGTTCGGAAATATATATCAAGATCCGGGATAAACTAATTAAGGCGATTGTAGTCAAAACTCCATTCTTCACTCAACCCAGTTAACAAAGCCTATGCAAGCCCAGGATGGAAAGAATACCATTGAAGTGTGTTTTTCGCCGCACTCATTTCCTCTTTACCCGCATGAAGATAGTATTGTCGTTGTTATTGACGTATTAAGAGCAACTTCTTCTATTTGCGCAGCTTTACATTCAGGTGTAGAACGAATTTTGCCTGTTGCTTCTGTGTTAGAGGCAAGAAACTACCAAAGTAAAGGTTTCCTCTGCGCAGCAGAACGCCAGGCGCAAAAGGTAGAAGGATTTGATTTGGGTAATTCCCCATCGGAATACAGAAACCCGAAACTAAAAGGTAAGATTATTGTATTTACCACCACCAACGGAACGCAGGCTATTCGTGTTGCAAGGGAAGCATACCGCATAGTTATAGGAGCCTTTGTAAACCTAACCGTGCTTTGTGAATGGCTTTCTCATCAAAATAAAAATATCATACTGCTTTGTGCCGGATGGAAGGACCGTTTTAACCTGGAAGATACGCTCTGTGCGGGAGCCATAGCCCATACCCTTGATAAAACGAATCTGTTTGAAACAAGCTATGACTCAACCTTTGCATCAAAGGTATTGTATGCTCAGGCAGCGAGCGATGTTCAGGGATTTATGGAGAACTCCTCTCACTTTAAACGCCTGGAAAAGCTTAACCTGGCTGAAGATGTAAAATATTGCCTCACCCTCGATCTAGCCCCTGTGGTTCCAATTATGGAAGGTAATTATATCATTCATCATAAAGCCTGATGAAAAAACTCGGGTACTTAATATCCCTTGTTTTTATTTTCTTGCTTTTTCTTGTTTTAACTTCTCCTTATGCATATTCCTGGGGGTTTTATGCTCATAAAAAGATTAACAGGATGGCAGTTTATGGGGTACCTGCGCCACTTGCCGCTTTTTACAAAAAGAATATTGAATATATTACCCAGCATGCCGTTGACCCGGACAAAAAGAAATTCGTTGATTCCGCTGAAGGGCCGCACCACTATATAAATCTCGACCACTATGGGAATAACCCATTTGCAGTATTGCCTAAATATTGGAAAGATGCTGCAAAAAAGTTTACGGAAGATACTCTGAACAAATATGGAACCCTTCCGTGGGAAATAATGTATTGGGAAAACAAACTGACCGATGCCTTTAAGAAAAAGGACTTAGCCTTGATACTTCGTGCCT
>DATHOL010000030.1:0-9829 GCA_035484895.1 Bacteroidia bacterium
TCCATGGCAACCACCCAATCCTGCGACATATACGCTACCTGTGTTTACCGGCGATGTAAACCATTTTTGTTTGCTTGCACGCATTGTAACAAGCCCGGATGCTCCGTTTGGCATGAACTTTCCGGAAACGCCGGATCTGTATCAGAATGTAAAAAACAACAATAAAATTGCATGGAAGAATATTGAAGTTTTTAATGTAACATCCCGGGCTCATCAATTACCATTTCATGTTATTGTGGGGAATTCGGGAAATGGGCGGATGAAGGTGAAATTCAAGTTTAATGTTCTGGATTCAAATGGTGTTACAGGCCTATTGAACAAAGGAAAACTTGAAGTAGTGGCAGATGAAGGCCTGAAAAGAATAATTAAACAAAATCAAGCTTCCGGAGATGGAATAAAGGAAATCTCCGATGGAACCTTCGAAATAAGTAAGGATGGAGCTGAAATGGAAAATATATATCTTAATCCAAAAGACATAGGAGCTTTCGATATAACCTTCGTTCCAAACAATCTAAAAGATATAGGAAAAGGATTTGTAATTAATTTTACTCAGATAGAAGATATAAATGGACAGGAACACATTATTGGAGGGCAGACTTCTGTTTACGGACAAGTAAAGGGTTTCGGAACTTCTCCATCCGGGAAAAAAGGAATGCATGAATACTGGCATTGGTGGTATTTGATAATACTGTTTATCGTTTTATTTGCGATTTATTTGTTCAAGAAGAAAAAGTAAAGAGTATTCATACTATTAAACCTAAAACCTAACAGTAAAAGTGGTTCCTTTCCCATCTTCGCTTTTGCATTCTATAGTGGCTTTTAAAGCATCCACAAGGTCTTTAACGATGGATAGTCCAAGCCCATTGCTGGGTTCACCACCGGTAGGCCTTGCTGTAAGTTTTTGAAAACGGCCATATAATTTAGCCATATCGCTTGCAGGTATACCTGAACCCTGGTCTTTTATTTCGAAACTAAACCTGTTTTCGGTTTTACTTACTTTTATATCAATTTTACCTCCCCTGGGACTGTATTTTATTGCATTAGAAATAAGATTGTCGATTATAATACCTATATAACTCCCGTCGGTATTCAATAAATCATCTTTACATTCATTGATGTAATTTAATTTTAGGTTTTTAATGGCTGCGATATCAGAATACTCTTCCACCATTTCCTCTACCTGCATACCAATATTAACCGGAGTATAATCCGGGTTTATAATACCTTGCTGTATACGGTTAACGGATAAAAAATTTCTTAGCAGCCTGTACATATTTGCAACACTCCGGCGGAGTCTCTTTATATATTTTAACTGGCTTTCATTCTTTATTTCCGTGTTTTTTTCTAAAATGCCAAGAGTAAGCATCATAGCTGAAACGTCGTTTTGAAGGTCGTGTGATACCATTCCCACAAAGCGGTCTTTTTCATGGTTTAAATAATTCAACACCTCATTCTTTTTTTCTATTTCATCATGTAATTTTTTGATTACAATATTTTCTGTTTCAAGGCTTCTTTTCTCAAGACTGGCTTTAATAGCAGATGGAAGGCGCGCAAGATTGCTTTTAAGGATATAGTCGTCGGCGCCCGATTTTATGCACGTTACAGCAAATTCCTCTGAAACTGTCCCGGTAACCAGAATAAAACATATATCGTGCTTTTTTTGCCTTGCAATTTCCAATGCAGCAAGTGAATCAAAGCCTGCTAAAGAGTGGTCAGAAAGTATAATATCGGGCTTAAATGTGTCAATGGCATCAATATATTCCTGCTTTGTACTTACACATTCCGACACAAAGGATATTTTCCCTTTAGTTAGTTCCCGCTCAATCAATTCTGCGTCGGTAGCAATATCTTCGAGTAATAATATTTTTAAATTCATTTGTAACGTGTATTAATTTTAAATCTATGTGGTTTACACATGTTGTCTATGTCTCAAACTCTATAGTAAAAACAGTTCCTTTATCAACTTGGCTTATGACTGACACTTTGCCATTTAATCCTTCTACCTGGGTTTTTACCATAAACAAACCCATTCCTTTTCCGTCAACCTCTCTATGGAATCGATTGTATAATCCGAATATCTTATCGGAGTTATTAGGAAGGTCAATGCCCATTCCGTTATCTTTAAAAGTAATATAGATTTTGTTATGTACTTTGTAACTGGTAATTCTTACTATCGGTGTGCTATTTTTTTGGTGGAATTTTATACTGTTTAAAATCAGGTTAAAAAAGATGCTAAGCATAAAAACCTTTAAGGTCTCTATTTCGTCAACCTCGGAAAAGTCAGTTATTATTTCTGCCTTTTCTTTTATAATTGTATCCTCAATCATGTGTTTTACTTCCTCCACCAGCTCTGAAAATGATACCATTCCCTTCTTTTGCCCGGCTTTATTTCTTGTTTGTAAAATCTGGTTCATATCAAGAATAACGGTATCAAGCCGGGAAACGGAAGCATCAAGCCCCGTCAATATTTTTTCTTTTTCGCTATCATCATTTTTTTCCTCCTTCAGCATGCCGACAAGCCCTATAATATTGGCAACAGGAGCCCTGAGATTATGTGATACTATATAGGTAAACTGCTCCAAGTCATTATTGCGCTGCAGTATGCTTGCCATCATTTTATCCTTTTCAATTTTTAATTCTTTTTCTTCCGTTGCATCCTGATTGAAACCAATAAGACGAATGGGTTCCCCCTCTTCATCCTTTTCAACAGTTACTACCGAGTGAATATGCTTAATCAGGTGGCCTGTCCCTGTCACCCTAAAATCAATCGTGAAGGAGTTGAATGAGTTCACCGAACCTTCAAGAAGATTTTCAACACGCTGCTTATCCTCGGGATGAATGGCTTTCAGGAAATTTTTTCGCGATGCTTCAATTTCATTTTTCTTATACCCAAACATTTCGAACATCTCATCAGACCATTTTACCTTTCCTGTTATCAGGTTAGATTCCCATATTCCAAAATGGGCGATTTTTTCTGCCTTTTTAAATAATGCATCGCTGCTAATAGTTTCCAGGATGTATTTTTCTTTTTCGCTTTCAAATCTGGATTTTTCCAGCGCATTCAAAATAGCAGTAGGCAAGCGTTGTAAGCGGTCTTTCAGAATATAATCATAAGCTCCCTGCTTCATTACATTCGCGGCGAACTCCTCCGACATGGTTGCTGTTACAAGTATTATCGGAGTTTTTGCATCACGCTTTTTAACAAGATGCAGCGCTTCTATTGAATTAAAAGAAGGCAGGGAATGGTCAGAAATAACTATGTCGGGTGCAAATTCCAACAAGGCTTTTATAAATTCAGGTTCATCAGATACAACCAAGGTCTCAAAATCAATATTGCTCTTTTTTAATACCCTGTCAACTAACTCCGCATCGGCAGGCGAGTCTTCCAAATGCAGAATTTTTAATTTCATATAGTGAATGTGGTTTGCATGCGTTAAATAATAGGTTGGTTTAGAAGCAGCCAATAAAGCCCTAATTCGGCTATGGTGTTCTGAAATGCATCAAAGTCGACAGGCTTAACTATGTAGCTGTTTGCTCCCAGTTTATAGCATTTTTGAATGTCAGGATCCTCTTTCGATGATGTAAGCACCACCACCGGAATAGTTTTAGTAGAGTCCTTCGACTTTAACTTTTCCAATACTTCAATCCCGCTTACTTTGGGCATCTTCAAATCAAGCATAATAAGTTTCGGTTTTTTGCTTATATCCCTTCCTTCGTATTGACCTGTTCCGAAAATGAAATCAAGAGCAACCGCCCCGTCATTCAAATGAATAATATTATTACTCAGGTTTTTTTTCCGGAGGGCGCGAATGGTCATTTCAGCATCATCCGGGTTGTCCTCCACTAATAGAATTTCAACTTCATCGTTTTTCATACATATTTATTTTTTGGGTAAACTGAAATAAAATTCAGCCCCTTTGTTTATTTCGCCTTTCGCCCACACTTTTCCTCCATGCTTCTTAATAATCCGCTGAACAATGGCAAGGCCCACCCCGGTTCCTTCAAACTCGGCAGTGGTATGCAGCCGCTGAAATACGTTGAACAGCTTATCCACATACCGCATATCGAACCCAGCGCCATTATCTTTTATGGAATAAATAATTTCTTCACCGTTATCTTCCGATGCCAATTCAATAAGCGGTGTTTCAACCTTGGATGAATATTTCAGGGCATTGGAAATCAAGTTCATCATTACCTGATAGAGGAGCGAATAATCGCCTGATGCAGGTTTTAATTCCGTGATTTTTAATGTGGTTTTATATTGAATTGTTTTACTTATTTCAATTAGCACAGACTCGACCAACTTGTTCATATTGATAGGAGATTTCTGAACCTGCTTTCTTCCCAACCTTGAAAAAGTGAGTAAATCATCAATCAGAAGTCCCATTTTTTTGGCATTTTCCATGATTACTCCAAGCTTGCGGACGCCTTCCGCATTTAGAGATTTTCCATAATCCTCCTCCAGCATTTGCGCATACCCGTTAATGGCTCTCAGCGGTGCCCGCAGGTCATGCGAAACTGAATAACTGAATGCTTCCAATTCTTGGTTTACATCTATGATCTGAGTTAAGTTTACTTCCAGTTCTTTATTAAGTTTGCGAATAGCATCTTCCCCTTTTTTTAGTTTTCCGTTGGCGCTGGTTAACTCTCCGGCCCGTTTTTCTTTTTCTATATTTTGGAAAGCAAGTTCTTTGTTCGCAATAATCAGTTCCGAGGCCCGTTTTTCTTTCTCTGTATTTTGGAAAGCGAGTTCTTTGTTGGCAATTATTAGCTCAGCCGCCCGTTTTTCTTTTTCTTCGTTTTGAAACGTAAGTTCCTTATTAGCAATAATTAACTCTGCTGCACGCTTTTCTTTCTCTTCATTTTGAAAGGCAAGTTCCTTGTTTGCAATTATTAATTCTGCCGCGCGCTTTTCTTTTACCTCATTTTGAAAGGCGAGTTCCTTATTGGCATCCCTAAGCTTTTCTTCTGCGCGTTTGCGTTCAGTCAAGTCGCGGGTAATTTTTGAATAGCCTTTAAACTTTCCTTCGGTATTGTATAATGCAGTAAATATGGCTTCCTCCCAAAATCTTGACCCGTCTTTCCGAGCTCTCCATCCTTCATTTTCAAAGCGACCCTTTTCTTTTGCTGTTTTTAAATGCAATTCGGGTTCTCCGCTTTTAATGTCTTCTTCCGTATAAAAAACAGATATATGTTTCCCAATTATTTCATCGGCGGTATATCCTTTTATATTTTCTGCCCCCTCATTCCAACTAGTTACATACCCGGTGGTATCTACCATGAAAATGGCATAATCTTTTACCCTTTCAACCAGCATCCTGAACAGGTCATCATCTTGCTGCAAAGGTTTCATACAGTCGTTGGGTTTTTTAAAAACACAGACTCAAATAACGAACAGAAATAAGAGGTAATCAATTGCTTTTTACTTTAACGGGAAACTTAATATTCAAAATTAATTAAAATAGATTTAATTTTATTTCAAATATTATTCAAAGCTAACCCTAATTATTGGATATTAACATGATATAAACTTCTATTTTGAGAAACTGATGAAATAAGGAGTGATTTATCTTGTATTTTTCACCTGAAATTAAAAACCCCGCCTTTTGAGCGGGGTTTAATGCGATACTTTATAACTTTCACGAGTTACCTATGCATTCACCGTAGCTGCCTTAGGCGCTGCATTCAGCACTTCAGCATTTACGCGGCTTGCATATTGCTCAAAGTTTTTGTTAAACGCAATAGCAAGGTCATTGGCTTTTGCATCGTATGCATCTTTGTCTTTCCAAGTATTGCGTGGATTTAATATTTCAGTAGGCACATCAGGACAAACAGTAGGCATTTGCAAATTGAAAACAGGCAAGGTTTCAAATTTCCCTTTTTCCATTGAACCATTTAATGCAGCAGTAATCATAGCACGGGTGTAGGAAAGCTTCATACGGCTTCCAACTCCATAAGGGCCGCCTGACCAACCTGTGTTTACCAGCCATACATTCACACTGTGTTTTTCTAATTTCTTGCCAAGCAATTCAGCATATTGAAAGGGGTGTAATGGTAAAAATGCTTTCCCAAAACATGCAGAGAAGGTTAACTGAGGCTCTGTAACACCCATTTCAGTACCTGCAATTTTTGCTGTATAACCGGAAATAAAGTGATACATGGCTTGTTCAACCGTTAGCTTAGAGATGGGAGGCAATACTCCATATGCATCGCAAGTAAGGAAGAAAATATTTTTTGGCAATCCGCCTACGGAAGGTTCAACCGCATTATCAATGTGGTGAATAGGGTATGCAGCACGGGTATTTTCAGTTACAGAAATATTATCATAATCTACTTTCGTTGTGTTATCATAACAACGAACGTTCTCTAGTAATGTTCCAAAACGAATAGCATTAAATATTTCAGGTTCTTTTTCTTTGGTAAGATTTACGCATTTTGCATAACATCCGCCTTCAAAATTGAAGATGGAAGTATCGGACCAGCCATGTTCATCATCGCCAATCAGGTTACGTTCAGGGTCAGCGGAAAGGGTTGTTTTACCTGTACCGGACAAGCCAAAGAAGATTGCTGTATCACCGGCATTTCCAATATTAGCAGAGCAATGCATGGATAATACTCCTTCCAGTGGCAGGGTATAGTTTAGCAACGTAAAAACCGATTTTTTTATTTCGCCTGTATATGATGAACCTCCGATAATGATTTGCTTGTCGGTAAAATTCAGCATGGTGAAGTTATGCTGGCGGGTTCCGTCTTCCTTTGCATCTGCTTTATATCCCGGCAGGCAGATGATGTGCCAATCAGGTGTAAACGTTTTTAATTCTTCGGCAGTTGGGCGTAAAAATAAATTTGTAGCAAATAAATTAGCCCATGGGGTTTCTGTAATAACACGCACTTTCAGGCGATACGTAGGATCTGCACAAACAAACGCATCATGCACATATAATGTTTTACCTGCTGCATAATCTGTCATTTTTTTGCGGAGAGCTTTAAATTTTTCCGGTTCGAAAGGAAAGTTAACATCGCCCCACCAAACGGTATCTTTGGTAAGGTTATCCTTTACTGTAAATTTATCTTTTGGAGAACGGCCTGTGAATTCGCCGGTATCAACCATTAATGCGCCGCAATCAGTAAAAGAACCTTGTCCTAAGCGGATAGTTTCTTCTATAAGGTTTGCAGGAGAAAGGTTCCAGAGAACATTTTCTTTTCCTGAAAAGCCTAATCCTGTTAAGGATGCTGATTCCGGTTTAATGCCTGTTGTTTGCTTCATGTTTTTATAGTTAGAGTTTGATATTGCGTTTTGGTTTAATGTTCATTAGATTCCTCACTTCGTTCGGAATGACAAATTTAATAAGGTTCCAAGGGAAAGGAAATAGAAATCCTTGTCATTCCGAACGAAGTGAGGAATCTCTATTATGCAGTTTTCCCTTATATTCATTTTAGCTATTCTTAATATTGTATATCGCCGAATATTTTTCTTTCGCGTAATCCATGAAATATTTGAAGTTCAATTTTTCACCTGTTACCTTTTTGCATAATTCCTCGGCAGAATAGTACTTGCCATGTTTATGTATCTTTTCCCTGAGCCATTCGAGCAGTGGGAGCAAGTTACCATTTTCTATATTCTTTTCAAGTGACTTAACTTCCTTTTTAGCTGTGGCGAAAAACTGTGCCGCATAAAAACTTCCTAAAGAATAAGTTGGGAAGTACCCTATGCTGCCATGCGACCAATGGATATCTTGCAATACGCCTTGGGCATCATTCGGGACTTTTACACCCAAGTATTCTTTGTATTTGGCGTTCCAATAGGCTGGTAAATCTTTCACTTGCAGGGAACCGTCCATCAAAGCCTTTTCTATCTCATAACGGATAAGAATATGGAAATGATAGGTCAGTTCGTCGGCTTCGGTGCGGATAAATGACGGAGTAACAATGTTCGATGCTTTCCAGAACTGTTCCGCAGAGACATTTTTCAAGTTCTCAGGAAAATACTTTTGGGCCAATTTTATGTTTGCTTTCCAATAGTTAAGGCTTCTGCCTACCATGTTTTCCCATAATCTCGATTGAGATTCATGTATGCCAAGTGATACGGCCTCGCCGGATGGCAAACCATATTCACTTTCAGGCAAACCTTGTTCATATAAGCCATGTCCGCCTTCGTGGATACAACTCCAAATCATTGATTTAAAATTGTCTTCGGAAACACGGGTAGTTAATCTTACGTCCTTAGCGCTAAAACTGGTTGTGAATGGATGCGCTGAATAATCTTGCCTTCCCGCTTCAAAATCGAAGTGCATTTGTTTAAGCAGTTCAATACCAAAATCCCATTGTTTGTCTTTAGGATAATGGAGGTACATGAACTTATCGTCGTTTTGTTTTGCAGCAGCCACTTTCTTTACAAAAGCTACTAACTGGCTTCTAACATCTTTGAAGAGAATATCTAAGTCTGCAACTCTTGCGCCAGGTTCGTATTGATCGAGCAAAGCATCGTATGGATGTTTCTTATAGCCAAGTATTTCAGCTTCTTTACGTTTCAGGGCAATCATCTTGGTTAGATGAGGGGCATAAAGTGAGAAATTATTTTCCTTTCTTGCCTTTTGCCATGCCTGGAAACATTCCGAAGTTGTTTTACTTAATAACTCCACAAATTCGCGGCTATATTTCTTTTGCCTTTTATAATCTTTCAGGGTCTGGATAACATTCCTTTTCTGCTTTTCAGTTAGCTTTTTAGAGGTATCATCCAATCTTTTAAGGATTTTACCGAATTCCTTATCGGTAAACTGCTCATGAATAATTCCAGATAAGGTAGCAATTTGCTGCGCCCGGAATCCTGCTCCTTTTTCCGGCATATAAGTTTCCTGATCCCAACCCAATACAGCTGTACTATAGCCGAGGTCAGCTATTTTAACGAGCCGTTCTTTATATGCTTTGTATTTCATTATTTAGTGGGTGGGTTAGTAGGAGGTATATCTTTCTCCTTGAATTTGAGGGCCGAAAGGAATAAAACGAACCATGAAATAATTAAGCAGAATCCGCCTATAGGGGTAATAGGGCCTGCCCAACTCATGTTGATTTTGAGGAAATCGCCCAACACAAGTAAATATATTGAACCTGAGAATAATACGATACCAGCCATCATTAAGTAGATGATTGGTTTAAAGTACATAGGGAACTTTAATTGCAGGGCAACAATGGCTATAATAGCTATGGAATGAAGCAGTTGATAATGCACAGCCGTTTCATAGGCATGAAGCATCTTTTCGCTTATCACTCCCGACTCGACATAATTGCTTAGGGCATGTGCGCCTAAAGCGCCAAGAATCACCGCTATACAGCCAGAAATACTTGCAAACACCGTTGCCTTTTTTCGCATGGTTTTTACATTAGGGGTGCAAAGATAAAATAAATAGCTAAAAAGGGAAGAAGGATATTATGAACAAGGGGAGAGTTCTCTCCCAATATGAACAGGGATCCATCTATTTTTATTGAATAATGAACTTTTTGCCGGAAATAGGGCTTCCTCCCATTGAAAGCAAACGGTAAAAATAAATTCCGGCTGGTTTATCAACAAGGTTCAATTCTGTTTTATTCCCGGTTAATGAAGCCGCGTAAATTTTCTCTCCAAGTAAATTATAAATTTCAACTTCATATTGCACAGGAGGATTAGTCAGAGAAAGCGTAAAGTAACCTTGGTTTGGATTTGGATAAAGAGTTGATTCGGAAGCAGGATTATCTTGTTCCATTGTATTAGTAACCAGTTGACAATTGTAGTCCTCCACAAATACGCCCCCATCCACATTTGTTCCGAACCCTTCATCGTAAGCTGAGAACA
>DATHOL010000031.1:0-3398 GCA_035484895.1 Bacteroidia bacterium
AATAATCCGGATGGGTGCTGTAAAAATGCGGACAATCAGGTTCCCAATTTTTTTCTCCTGTTTTGGCCCTTTTACGACAATACTTTGCGCACCTGCTTTAAACGATTCTATTGCCAATCCTATATCTGCCCTGTCCGACAGCATAATTACCTCTGTTTTAGGATTAATGTTTTTAATCAACTTCACCGTTTCGATGCTGTTTTCATTCTTTATAGCATGATTAAGAACTACGATATTGGTATTATCATCAATCTTTTCCAGGCAGTTTTGCCTGTCTGGAAAGGTTAATACCCTAATGCCTTCGCCAAACCTTTTAACTAAATAGTCTTTAAGTTCTTGAGCTAATGACTTATTTTCATCAACAATAAACAAATTTAAACTTTCGGTTTTCATATATATATGTATTGATTGTTACAATCCTTTTCCCTGATCGCGGTTTTTCTGGGCCTTCGTTTTTTTTGTGCCATGGCCTTTCATAGATGCGTAACTTCTGCGAGCCTGAAATCCCTTTGTTTGCTTGCTTTGCGCCTTCTCCGATTTTCGTATGGAAGAATTGTCCTGTGTAGGCGGTAATTTGTTTAACGTGGTTTGTGCAGAAGCAAATTCACCAAAAGAACACATCAGTATAATATATATCAGCCTTTTCATACTATTTTCCGTTAATTGGTTTTCTCTCTTGTTGTTTCACTTGCCTGGTCGAGGTATTTTTGGGCTAAGAGCGCATTTTGTGCCGCTTTTTCGTATTCCCCTTCATTTAAAAGGGCTATCGCTTTAACATGGTGCATGGATGCTGCCTCTAAATTCTCTTCTACTTTTTTTTCCCTTTCAGATATCATCGAAGGATGCGACTTAACTATTTTGAACGGAATTAACATAACATCATTTTTATTGGTTTTTTAACACTAGCTAAATTACCATTGAAAACAGGATGTTTTTTTAAAATTCGATAAACACCCTAAAATTATAGTCGAAATCCACTCATATATGGGGGTATTCCATCAGTATAAAAACTACTTTTTATACCACCCGTGCAATAGTTTGCCTATTACTACCACTACAAGCGCAATGGCTAAAATGCCCCACCAACTCCAGAATATCATATATAATTATTATTAGTATTTATTTAAAATATAATGCAATTCCAACAATAATACCCACTGTAATAAATGACATAAAAAAGATGGCTAACCTTTGTGATAAGCCTAATTCCTTTACAATTATCCGGATAGGAGCCATTACAATACGCCTGATGAGGTAGCTTAGTTTTTTTTCTGAGCCGTTTTCTTTCACCACCAACTCTTTAGCGCCTGCCTTATATGATTCTATGGCAAGTACAATGCTTTCGCGTTCTACCAGCATAATTACTTCTGTAGCAGGGCTGGCAGCTTTAATTGATTTCAAAATAAGCAAGCCCTTTTCGTCCGAAGGCGAACAGGTAATAATAACAAGATGCGTATCGCTTTCTACTTCCTCCAGGCAACTTTTTCCATCGGTAAATGCTGTTATTTCGACCCTGTCTCCAAACTTGTCCCACAGGTACTTTTTTAATTCTATTCCCGCTGCTTTATTGTCGTCAACAATAAATATATTCAATGCTTGTATAGTCATTTGGCGGTTCTTTTAAATTAAGGGTTAATAAATAAGTACCACACAAAGTTGAGCATCTTGCATACCGTAGCTCTTACATAACTTCCGGTAGAAGTTACATAATTCACATAGACAGATAGGCATAAAAAATCCTGCCTAATTGCTTAAGCAGGATTATTGCCATGAAAAATTTTAAAACCCTATGGAAGCTTCCACCATATACCCATCGAATCTTCCGCCATTAAGAATATTGTTATCCGGATAGTTAGAATAGGTTTGTATTACATATTCCGCTTTCAGCATAATGTTTTTTGTGGCAAACCAACCAACGGAAGCTGCTTCCCGGTTTATAGTAATATTAGCGGGATCGCCCAAAACGGCTGCCCTTACTGTATTATAGCGTACTCCGACCCAAAAATTTTCTTTATGTCCCGGAAACCTGTATATTAAATCTCCTGCATATTGATATACTTGCCGGTCAGTTTTTTCCGTTATAGTTCTGCCTTGCGCTATTTCATAGGTTCCGAAAAATTCCAGGCCGCAGTATGTAAGTAAGAGATTACCCATAAGGGTTTTTACCTGTTCGCTAAATCCCGGGTTGTATCTTCCCGAAAAGGCATTGTAATCATTCGCATTGCTTAGTACTGTGCCATTCGCTATGGACTGGTTCGACATTACACTAAAGTAATGCGAGCCTGTTCTGTCTCCTCCGAATAGAGTATTGCTGTTTGCGCTTTGATCAATATATCCCGAAGCGGTTAATCTCAGCCTGAAATTGCTGCTGATTTGCTTATCGTAACCAACCTTCGCATGAAATGCGGGGTCGTATGCATTCTGATTGTGTGTTGCCGAATCAATTTTAGTTGCAGCTATAACGGTAGGGTCCAATTCCCCATTCGTTATTCCACCCATTGCAAACAAACCGCAATTGGAATGGTAATAAACTTCCGCGCCAATTTCTGTGGCGAATTCATCCATAATATAGTTTTCTATAAAAGGGTTGTAGATTGTATTGCCACCGTCTGAACGCTGATAATGCTGGTCTCCATAATCTACGTCAAACTGTCCCACCTTGATGGTAACGCTTTTCATAATGGTATTCACAAAATTACTTTTCAGGAAAAGCAACTTATCGAATTGAATATATCCCCCCTTTACCCACACATCTTCATGATGCCTTGAAGCCAGGTAAACAGTAAGGTCCATTCTTATTCCATCGGCTAATTGAGCGTCAATATTCAGGTTAGCCATAGGCAAGTCGAACCCGCTATTAAGCGGGATAAGGCTGGTTACATTGCCCACGTAAGGGGCTTGCGTAACAGGTATGGCGCTATTTTGGTCTCTTAGCCCCTGAAAAGACATTTCAAAATTACCACCCACCTGCACTTTTATTTTCTTAAAGATATTCGTATCATTTTTAGTCGTTTCAAACATATGCAGGCCATCCTTATTGTCCGGGCGGAAATACTGCATTTGTTGCTGCGCCGTTGCAGAAAGTCCGGCAGTTACCGCAGTTGCTATTGCAAGGTGCTTAATTAATTGAATAGGTTTTTTCATGTAGGTTTTTTTTTAATTGCTTGTTATTGTAAATACTGTTTTAAAATTGATGGTAATTTCATTTCCCGTTTTCATGGTTCCCAGCAATGCGGTTGGCGGAGTTATGCCATAATCAGTCATTTTTATAGTTTGGGAGCCTTCAAAAGTCAGGTAACCCTGGTTAGGTGCAGATACCTTTATTAGCATATCAATGGGTTTGGTTACTCCTGCAATTGTAAGAGTTCCTTTTGCGGAAATGGTGGTTATAGCTATAC
>DATHOL010000032.1:0-5572 GCA_035484895.1 Bacteroidia bacterium
TTGTAATCGCATCAGGTTCCTACGCCCAAACTAAAAACATTACAGATACTATTCCTTTTTTAAGTTTGGACCAGTGTATTGCTTATGGCCTTCAATATCAACCCGGTATCCGGCAGTCAACCATTCAAATAGCAATTGCAAAAAAGACTAATGAAATAAACTTATCAGGATGGCTCCCTCAAGCCTCCGCAAATGCCAGCCTCACCCATTATATCCAATTGCCTGTTACCTATGAAGTAAACCCCAGTGACCCGAACGCACCGCCGATACCGGTAAAAAATGGCATATATAACACATTTACCCCGCAATTAGCAGTGACTGAAAATATTTTCAGCCCTGAACTTTTGTATTCCGCAAAAAATGCCCCCCTGCTTGTTAAACAGGCAAGGCAAGGAAATGACAGTGCTAAAATAAACGTGGTGGCAACCATAAGTACAGCATTCTTCAATCTGCTGAATACCATAGAACAGATAAATGTTTTAAAGGAAGATACTGTTCAATTCTATAAAACACTGGAAGATGCTTACCACCAATATGTTGGGGGAATAGTTGATAAAACGGATTATGAACAGGCTACCATTACCCTTAACAATTCGAAGGCACAATTAAGACAAGCTATTGAAAATGTGAAACCTCAGTATGCATCCCTCAAACAAGTAATGGGATTTCCACCCGAAAAAAATTTTAACATACTTGTGGATACGGCAAAAATGATGAACGAAATTGCCTTTGATACAACACAGCAATTTCAATATGAAAACCGCATAGAGTATCAGCTCCTTGAAACAGCAAAAAAAATACAAGAACAAAATATTGATTATTACCGTTTTCGTTTTCTACCCACTGTATCTGCTTTTTACACATATAATGATGAGTATGAAAGCAATACCTTTTCCGATCTGCTTTCAAGGGGAAATCCATTTTCTTTCATCGGGGCATCTCTTAGTATTCCTTTATTCACAGGGTTTGGGCGACTTGAGAGTGTTCAGCGAGCAAAACTGCAATGGCAGATAATTAACCTGAGCGAAGTAAATCTGGTATCAGGAATTTATACACAATATTATTCTGCTTTAGCAAATTATAAAAGCAATTTATATAATTTGAATTTGCTTCGGGTAAATAAATCAATGGCAAGTGATGTTTATGATGTAGTTACGCTGCAATACAGGCAGGGAATAATACCGTACCTGAATGTAATAAGCGCTCAAAACAATTTGGTGGCTTCGGAAATCAGTTATATAAATTCATTGTTCCAGGTGCTATTGAGTAAAATTGATTTGGAAAAAGCTTTAGGCGATATAACAACTAAACAATAAAACTAATAATGAAATTTCATAATTTTTCTCTTCTCAGTTTTTTCTTTTCACTTGCTTATTATTTGCTGTTTACTGCCTGCAGCCATCAGGAAGCACCTCCCAAAAACCCGCCAGTGGCAGTCAACTTATATACCGCCAAGTCGGAAATTGTAACCTATTACGACAAATATCCTGCCAATACTGTTGCATTGAGCCAGGTTGATCTGCGCCCCGAAGTGCAAGGGTATATAACTGCCATCGATTTTACGGAAGGAACCCATGTAAAAAAAGGACAAAAATTATATGAGATTGACCAACGTTTATATCAGGATGCATACGATCAGGCTAAAGCCAATGCAGAAGTAGCGGAGGGAAACTTAAAACAAGCTCAGCAGGATGCTGACCGCTATACTTATTTAAACTCTCAAAATGCTGTGGCTAAGCAAACGCTGGACCATGCGCTGGTTGCTTTAGAAAATGCAAAAAACTCGTTAAAGGCCGCCGAGCAGGCTGTAAAAATGGCTGCAACCAATTTAACCTATTCTATTATCTCCGCACCGTTTGACGGAACTATCGGCTTCAGCCAGGTAAAATTGGGAAATATGGTGACTGTGGGAACAACCATACTTAACACTATTTCTACGGATGACCCGATGGGCGTTGATTTTTTAATATCTGAAAAGCAATTGGCACATTTTGATGAATTAAAAAATAACACTCAGCAAACGCTTGATTCGCTTTTCACAATTGTTCTTCCAAACGATTCCATTTACACTCAACTTGGAAAAATTTCGGTAATTGACCGTGCGGTTGACCAACAAACCGGCACCATCCGTGTCAGAGCCGTGTTTCCCAATCCAAATTATTCCTTAAAGCCCGGGTTGAGTTGTGTGATGCGGGTGCACAACCAGGAAACAAAACCAAAACTGTTAGTGCCAAGCAAAGCAGTTGTGGAACTAATGGGAGAATACTTTGTTTATTTAGTAAAAGATACAACTGCTCCCGATCCGAAAGATTCTACAAAAACTCATCCTGTTACAATAGCGGTTCAGAAAAAAGTAAAGTTGGGCCAGACCATAGCGCCTAATGTAATTGTGGAAAACGGCTTAAAAGAGGGAACAAAAATAGTACTGGATGGAGTTCAGTCCTTGCATACAGGTTCTGTAATTAAAGTCGGCCAAAAACCGGAAGGAGCAAAAGGCGGAAAGGATAGTGCTTCACACAAGCCCGATTCTCAACCTACGAAGGACAGCAGTAAAAAGGGCAAAGACTAATTTTTTCACGAAGCCCATAATTATATGATTGCAGATACATTTATAAAAAGACCGGTTACAGCAATTGTTGTATCGCTCGTACTGTCAATCATCGGAGCAATTTGTATCCTCAATCTTCCCGTTAATCAATATCCGGATATTACCCCTCCGGTAGTGCAAGTTACAGGCCAATATACAGGCGCGGATGCCCAAACGGTTGAACAAACAGTTGCCACACCAATTGAAGAGCAAGTGAATGGAACCCATGGCATGGAATACATGCAAAGCAACAGTGCCAATAATGGGTTAATGCAAATCAATACTACTTTTAAAGTTGGGACTAATATTGACATTGCTACATTGGATGTTCAAAACAGGGTGAGTATCGCGACACCTTTGCTGCCTGCTGCAGTTAGCCGTTTGGGGCTTACCGTGCGTGCACTTAATCCAAGCGCATTGATGCTGGTCTCGCTTTATTCTCCGAAGGGAACACACAACATTACCTTTTTAGATAACTACACGAATATATTCATTCAAGATGCATTGCTCCGTGTGCCAGGAGTGGGAGCCATTACAACGCTTGCAGATAATTTCAGTATGCGTATATGGCTGAATCCTGATAAAATGGCCGCTTATGCCTTATCGCCAACCGATGTAATAAATGCACTGAATGAGCAGAATCTGCAGGTGGCTGCAGGTTCGGCAGGTGTGCCGCCGCAACAAAAAACACAAACGTATGAGTTAAGCATACTTGTAAACGGAAGGTTAAATACAGTTAATCAATTTGAAAAAATCATTGTAAAAACACTCCCTGATTCGGGCAAACTTGTTTACCTGAAGGATGTAGGCAGAGTAGAGTTGGGGAAATTCACATACTCCAATAATTCGTATGTGGATAATAAGAGGGCATCCATTCTTACCATATACCAAACCCCGGGAAGCAATGCATTGGAAACAGCAGATGCAATTACCAAAGAACTTAACCTCCTTAAAGCATCCTTCCCGAGTGATGTAGATTATAATATTCCTTTCGAAACAGTTACGGTAGTTAAAGTCTCCATGCAGGAGGTTGTGGAAACCCTTTTGATAGCCTTGTGTCTTGTGGCATTCGTAGTATATTTATTTTTGCAAAACTGGCGCGCAACATTAATTCCGGTACTCGCAATACCTGTTTCCATTCTTGGCACATTTGCATTTTTTATTCCACTCGGATTTACCATTAATACCCTTACCATGTTTGGTTTTGTATTGGCAATCGGTATTGTGGTGGACGATGCTATTATAGTGGTAGAGGCTGTTCAGCATTATATGGATGAACAAAAACTCGATGTTAAAGAAGCCACCAAACAGGCCATGAATGATATTTCGGCCCCTGTAATTGCAATTGCATTAATACTTGCTTCCGTATTTGTTCCAGTAGGATTTATTCCCGGAATTGTCGGGCGTTTATATCAGCAATTTGCAATTACAATTGCAGTATCAATTATTCTGTCAGCCTTTATAGCATTGTCATTAACACCTGCACTGTGTACTTTGCTTTTAAAGCCCCGCAAAGACGACGATAAAAAAAGCTGGTTGAGTAAATTATTCGACAAGTTCAACAAATGGTTTGAATCTATTACCGATAAATATACGAATGGAGTAAAGAAGGGAATAAGCAAATCGAAATATGTGATTATTCTGTTGGTATGTATTGGAGTTGCTGCATTCTTTTTATTCAAGCATAAGCCATCAGGATTTATTCCGAATGAAGATAACGGGCTTATTTACATCACATACGAACTGCCGGAAGCCTCGTCCACCAATCAGTCTGTTGATGTAATGACCAAATTAATGAAGGTGGTAAATTCGACTCCGGGTGTCTTGCATTATGCCGCTTTATCAGGCTTCAATGTAATTACCGGTGCAACAAAATCAAACAGTGGCACCATTTATCTTCAACTGAAACCCTGGGATGAACGTTCAAAATCGCCTCAGAAAATTCCGAAAATTATTGATGTGCTAAAGGATAGTATTACAAAAGCAAATATCAAAAATGCGGATATTGTTGTTATTCCTCCTGCACCTATTCCCGGCATTGGACAAACGGCAGGCTTCAGTTTCCAGATTGAACAGCGAAATACAAATGACGATGCCCAGCAATTTGAAAGCGTTGTAAAAGACTTTGTGGCAGAGGCGAACAAAAATCCTGCTATTACTAATGCTTTCAGTTATTATTCGGCACATACGCCCAGTTATAATTTGACCGTAGACCGGCAGAAATGCAAAAAAATGGGGGTGCTTATTTCCGATGTGTTTACAGCTATACAAGTCTATATGGGCAGTTATTATGTGAACGATTTTACTTTGTATAACCGCACATTCCATGTGGTAGTCCAGGCAGATACCACCTACCGAAGAATGATATCGAACATGGATAGATATTATGTCAAAAATCAAACAGGTGAAATGTTGCCGCTAAGTTCCCTGATAAGCTACAAACCTTCCCAGACTGCACCATTATTATCTCACTTCGATATTTTCCGCTCCGCAGAAGTGGACGGTTCATCACCCGAAGGATATAGCACGGGCCAGTCAATAGATGCATTGAAACAAATAGCGGACAAAGTATTACCGGCAGGATATGGCTATGATTTTTCAGGATTAAGTTATGAAGAAATTCAGGCAGGCGCCCTAACCATTTATATTTTTATGTTTTCGCTCCTGTTTGTTTTCCTTTTCCTCGCCGCATTGTATGAAAGCTGGTCGGTTCCTTTTTCGGTTTTGCTGGCTGTGCCTATTGGTGCATTTGGTGCAATTCTTGTACTTACATTTATGCCAAGCCTTACCGATAATGTATACGCCCAAATTGGTCTGATTACATTGATAGGACTTGCCGCAAAAAATGCCATCCTTATTGTTGAGTATGCCAAAGTCCGGCTGGACAGCGGAGAAGAACTTATTCAGTCTACGCTTGATGCTGTTAAATTAAGGTTGCGCCCAATTATGATGACCTCTCTTGCTTTCATACTAGGTGTAATGCCA
>DATHOL010000033.1:0-2368 GCA_035484895.1 Bacteroidia bacterium
ATATCTTTTATTGCGCATTTTCACTTATTTTCGCAATTAACTGCAAAGTGTTATGAGAAAAAATAAATTAAAATATCTCGTAGTTTTTCTATTAAGTGGGCTTATTTCATTTTGTTTTGCCTTTAACAAAAGAGTTGAAAAAGGGAAACAACCTTTTATTATTGTATTAGGTACGGCGCAAGATGGAGGCTATCCGCATGCGGGCTGCAAAAAGCAATGCTGTGCAAAGTACTACGAAGGAAAGGAAAAGCGTCATTATGTTTCCTGCGTTGCACTTGTAGACCCCGTTACCAACCAGCGCTGGTTTTTTGATTGCACACCCGATTTTACCTTTCAATTGCATGCATTAGATAGCATTTATCCGGTTGCAGGAAATGGAATCAGCGGGATTTTCCTTACCCATGCTCATATTGGGCATTATACAGGCTTAATGTATTTGGGCCGTGAAGCGATGAATACAAAAAATATTCCTGTTTACGCGATGCCCCGGATGCGCGATTTTCTCCGCAACAACGGCCCCTGGAGCCAATTGGTGAATATCCATAATATTGAAATTCATAATTTGGAAAAGGACAGTACTATTCAGTTAAATGAACGCATATCGGTTACACCTTTTCGTGTTCCGCACCGCGATGAATATTCAGAAACAGTAGGCTTTCGTATTTCTACAAAAAACATGAATGTGATATTCATCCCCGATATTGATAAATGGGAAAAGTGGGACAGGGATATAGTGAAAACCGTTCAGCAGAATGATTTGATATTTATTGATGGCACCTTTTTCAAAGATGGTGAACTTTCCGGCGTAAAAATGTCGGAGGTGCCGCATCCATTTATGGAGGAGACTATGAAGTTGCTTTCTAATCTTTCTGATAAAGACAAACAAAAAGTTCATTTTATACACATGAACCATACAAATCCTGCACTGATAGGGGATTCTGCTGCTGTAAACGAAATTGAAAGCAACCGTTTTCATGTTGCTAAGGAATTGGAGGAATTTCAGCTATGATAAAACTTCTTATCAAAGTAAAACCCAATTCAGCTAAAGATGAAATTTCAGTTGATGCGGAAGGTAATTTAACCGTTAAAATTCGTGCTAAGCCCATAGACGGCGAAGCGAACGAATACCTTATAAAGTATCTGGCAAAAGAGTTTGATATAAGCCAAAGCCTTATTCAGATAGAAAAAGGGACTACAGGCAGGCATAAACGTATTGCCTTAAATATTGAATTGCAAAAACTGGAAGAGTTTGTTAAAAACCATAAAAAATAAGTTGATTGTCCTGTTTTTTGTGCCATTTAAATTATTTTTTTACTTTTGAGAAATAGAAATATTCTGATATCTGAATAATTAAAACAAAAACAACATGAATACATTCGACACCGGAACAATTGGCTTTATGCTTTTGGCAACAAGTCTTGTAATGTTAATGACACCGGGACTGGCCTTCTTTTATGGTGGATTGGCAGGAAAGCGCAACATTCTCGGAATTATGATTCAGAGTTTTGTTTCCATGGGAATAACTACAATCATGTGGTTCATTTGCGGATATTCTCTTTGTTTTAGCGGTGATGCATTGGGTGGTATAATCGGTAATCTTGATAAAGCATTTATGTGCGGAATAGACCTGAATACCCCATTCCCCGGAAATCATCACATGCCTGAGTTTGTATTTATAGCGTATCAGATGATGTTTGCCATTATTACCCCAGCACTTATTACCGGTGCATTTGTGAATCGTGTAACATTCAAATCCTATATTTTGTTTTTAATTCTTTGGCAGGTGCTGGTATATTATCCTTTCGCACACATGGTATGGGGTGGAGGACTTCTTGCCAGATGGGGTGTGCTTGACTTTGCAGGGGGTATAGTGGTTCATGCCACAGCCGGATTTGCTGCATTGGCTTCCGTAATATATGTTGGAAAAAGGCGCGATGTTGCATCGCCGCCTAACAGTATCCCGCTTATTGCTATCGGTACAGGCTTGTTATGGTTTGGCTGGTATGGCTTTAATGCGGGCAGTGCGTTGGATGTAAATTCCATCACAGGGCTTGCATTTTTAAATACCGATGTGGCTGCATCATTTGCTGCTATTACCTGGCTGATTATAGAATGGAGCATGGCGAAAAAACCAAAATTTGTAGGCTTGCTTACAGGCGCTGTCGCCGGACTTGCCACTATAACTCCCGCTGCCGGATTTGTTTCATTGCCTTCTGCGGTAATGATTGGTGTTGCATCGGGTATTGTTTGTTATCTCGCAGTTCACCTTAAAAATAAAATTGGTTGGGACGATGCCCTGGATGTTTGGGGCGTGCACGGAATCGGCGGATGCCTCGGTACCATTTTATTGGGTGTATTTGCTTCCAAA
>DATHOL010000034.1:0-4356 GCA_035484895.1 Bacteroidia bacterium
AAAGATTCTTCAAAAGCCAGGTTCTACCGCCTTGCAATTTATGAAAGGGGGGAAATCAGGGGAGTATTAAGAACTTATTATAAAGATGGAAAACTCCAACGGGAAATTTTTTATGTAAACAATCAAAAAAATGGCAGTGAAAAATATTATGGTGAAGATGGAAAAATAGCCTTGGATATTCCCTTTGTTAATGGCAAACAAACAGGGATGGAAAAAATATATGCCGCAGACGGAGTATTAATTGAAATACCCTATAAAAATGGAATAAAGAATGGAGTTCAAAAATTGTATTATAAAAGTGGTAAGATTATGAGTGAAGCATCTTATGCGGATGGCAAGGAAAATGGAATAGATAAGGGATATTATGAAAGTGGGAAATTGATGATGGAAACCCCGTATATTAATGATAAACTCACCGGGGTGCAAAAAAAATATTACGAAGATGGTAAACTAAAATCTGAAATCACATGGAAGAACGGTAAACAAATATCATCTAAAAACCATGACGAAAACGGTACTGAAATTAAATAATTGCCATGTGCAGGAATGTTTTGAAATCATTCCCTACCACTACCACCATATTTAATAATGTAGGGAACGGTTTGAAATAGTTCCTCACAAATATTTCCATAAATTTGCAATATGGAAGATAAAGATATCCGTTGGAAACAACGATTCCAGAATTTTGAGAAGGCATTTCTGTTTTTTGAAAAAATAGTTAAGCAGGAATCCTATTCACCTCTAGAAATTGGCGGGCTTGTTCAGGCATTCGAATTTACCTATGAGTTAGGTTGGAAAACCATAAAAGATTACCTTTATGAACAGGGTATTGAAACCCGTTTCCCTCGTGAAGCTATTAAAAGAGGGTTTGAAACAGGTATAATCAATGACGGACACGCATGGATACATATGCTGGAAAAAAGGAATGAACTTTCGCATACCTATAATAGCGAAGTGGCGGAACAGGCAGTAGATACTATCAAACATCACTACTACGATGCCATTGTGCAGGTCTATCAATATTTTAAAGGCCGCATTAATGAATGATGCTCAATTTGGCTTTAAAACGGGAGACCTTTCTGCGATAATAAAGAAGCTTCAGGGTTTTGATACCCTTCAGAAAGCGGTTATATTTGGTTCACGTGCCAAAGGGAATTATAAAAATGGAAGTGATGTTGATATTGCCGTGTGGCTTGAAGGTATTGACGTTACTCCTGAAATTAGCGGCCTCCTGAATGATGATTTACCGCTACCATACCATTTTGATATAGTGAATTATGATACCATTACCAATAAGGATTTAACAGAACATATTGACAGGGTTGGAATTGTTTTCTACGAAAGACCTAATACGTAAATGTCCCCTTCTCGCTTGAAATAGTAAGCTTTTTCCCTGAATGGTTCTTTACGTGGCCAATAACTTTCGCCTCTATATTGTATTTACTGGCTACTTCAATTATGTTTTTCGCAGATTCAGCATTTACGTATAACTCAATACGGTGGCCCATGTTGAATACACGGTACATTTCAGAAAAGTCGGCACCCGAGTTTTCATGAATTATTTGGAATACGGGTGGTATCTCAAACATGTTGTCTTTTATGATATGCAGGTTATCTATAAAATGCAGCACTTTGGTCTGTCCTCCGCCTGTGCAATGTATTACCCCATGAATATGATTACGGTATCCTCTTAAAATCTCCTGCATCACGGGGAAGTAGGTGCGGGTAGGGGAGAGCAGCAATTTTCCAATGTCGGTCTGGTAAGTTTTGCCATTCCAGTTAATGTCGATTTTTTCGGTCAGTTTCCTTTTCCCGTTATATACCACCTCATCCGGTATCAGCGGATTATACGATTCGGAATAGGCCGTATAGGAATGTTCCAGGGTATCATGCCTGGCTGAAGTAAGCCCATTGCTGGCGATACCACTATTATAGGTTTCTTCATAGGTTGCTTGTCCGAAGGAAGCCAGACCAACAATCACATCGCCACCCATAATTTTATCGTTGGAAATAACAGCGTTTCTACGCAGACGGCAAACGATGGATGAATCCACAATAATAGTTCTAACCAGATCGCCCACATCGGCTGTTTCACCACCTGTGGATATAATGTTTACCCCGTATTTACGAAGCTTGGCTAAAAACTCTTCTGTACCATTAATAAGCCCTGAAATAACCTCACCGGGAATTAATTGCTTATTGCGCCCGATAGAGGAAGAGAGCAACATGTTATCAGTAGCGCCGGCACATAGCAGATCATCGGTATTCATTACAATAGAGTCTTGGGAAATGCCTTTCCAAACAGAAGCATCTCCTGTTTCCTTCCAATATAAATAAGCTAACGAGCTTTTTGTTCCTGCACCATCGGCATGCATAATGAGGCAATAGTCATTATCGCCTGAAAGGTAATCGGGAATAACCTTGCAAAAGGCTTTCGGAAAAAGGCCCTTATCTATATTGGCAATGGCATTATGTACATCTTCCTTTGCCGATGATACTCCCCGCTTATTATATACTGAATCACTCATTGGTTCTTTTCTAAACAAAACATCCCGTCCCGAGTTCTCGGGACGGGATGCTCAATATTAACTATTAAATGTTTTAATTGCCCTTTGGCTTGGTTGCATTGTTGTTAGCAGGTGGAGGAGCCTGTTTGTTTGGTGTTGCAGGTGTAGTCGGATTCTTAACAGGAGGCACATAATTCCTTTCTTCTTCAGGAACCGGTGCATTGGTAGTGTCAGAAGCTTCTTGTCCTGAAACCTTGATCTTGTTACCTTCCTGCATCTTTAAGCTATCGGCATGTGTCATCATTTGGCCTTTAGGAACAAAGCTCCAATTGGTAATCTTAAACACAGTACGACGGTTGATTTGGTACAAAGAATCCTTTTCCTTTTTGGTTTTCGCCTTGTTAATTGTTGCAGTAGATATGAGCAACTTAGTAAAGCCCCAACCTTTAGCAGTTAGACGAGCAGAATCAATTCCTTGAGAAATCAGGTAACTAACACATGATTGCGCCCTGGCTTGTGAAAGCTTGATGTTGTGGTTATAATCGCCCTGTTGGTCAGTATGCGCATCTAACTCAATAGCAAGAGTAGGGTTATTATTCAATAGTTTTACTAAATAATTGAGGGAATCTTTTGATTGTGGTTTCAAATCTGCTTTGTCCAGATCATACAATACCGCAGGGAAGTGCAACTCAACAATTGGAGAAGGTTTTTGCAATTGAAAATCGTGAATAAAGGTCTCAGATTCTGTTTTTCCAACGGTGGTTTCATTTGCTTTTTCATCGCTGGCAAGGTATTTCAAATCTGTTGCGCTGGCTGAAAGAATATAAGAACTGTTAATCTTCACGTAACGGTCATTAGCACCTAACGCTCCATACATATAATGTCCGCCGGTATCTGTCTTGAGTGATACATCAGTACCATCGGAACCTACCATGCGAACGGTTGCTCCGGGAATTCCTCTGTGGGTATCCTGGTCATATACGGTTCCTTCAATTACGAATAAGATAGGAGGTAAGTAGAATGAATAAATATCATCGCTTCCTCTTCCGCCTGCACGATTGGAGGAAAAATACCCCCTGTCCTTAGTACCTTCATAAGAAATACCAAAATCATCGGCTTCTGAGTTGATAGGAGAACCTAAGTTGGTTGGATTGCCCCATTGATTGGTTCCGGTTTTGGCTGCGTGGTAAATATCTAAACCGCCCATACCCGGTAAACCGTCGGAAGCATAGTATAAAGAACCATCAGCATGGAGGTAAGGATACATTTCATTGCCGGCGGTGTTAATGCCCGGGCCAAGATTTACCGGGTTACCCCATGACTTTGATTTCTTGTCATAGTGGCTCAACCATAAATCTTTTCCGCCTTGTCCGCCTTGCAAATCAGATGTGAAAATTATTTCCTGTTCATCTCCCGAAATTGCAGGATGAGCATAGGTAACAGTATCAATCTGGAAATTAAGCATTACAGGATCTGTCCAGTTATTGCCCCTGCGCTGTGTTGAAAATATTTTACACTTAGGTTGTTTGTTTTTAATAACACCGCAACGGGTAAAATACATTGTTTTGAAGGATTTATCAAATATAGCGGAACCTTCATTATCAGGAGTATTAATAGGAGCAGGTAATGGGAGGGGAGCGCTGAACTTACCGTTCTTATCCAGTTTGGTAATGAAAATATCAGAAAAATTCTGGCCTAATCCATCATCCACTTTATCGCCCATGGTTCCCTGGCGGGTAGATGTAAATACAATTTCGTCCATTCTCCTGTCTGAATAAGCCGGGGAGAAATCTTCGAACTTGGAGTTTAGTTGCGCCATATTGGTAACTACGTAACGGGTAGGAGAGTT